>NZ_CAXAPG010000014.1:0-126852 GCF_963970585.1 Pseudomonas sp. RL_105y_Pfl2_101 | reverse complement strand
CTTTATCGGCGCTTGGGTGAAAGGAGGAGGGGTGAAATCTCCCACGGTCTGTACTGCGGCTAACAGTCAGAATCGAGCTTTGTCCCTCCTCCTCCCTTCAAGTCCTACCATACAAGCGAGCTTGCTCCGGGCGGCGATCCGACGATGGGGCCGGCACTTATGGCATCAAGTCCGAAGCTCTACCCGGTCCAAGGCTTTGTTCGCCAACAACGTTCCCAGCTCGATCATCTGCGCCACGCCCAACGCCACATGCCGCCGCGAACCGTCCAAGTCAAACAGGAGGTCGCTAAGCACCGTATTGGCCGAGGCCAGGGTTTCGCTGAGGTTGGCTAGCAAGGTTTCGGTGTCAACGTTGTCCGATACGCTGAACAACTGCACCGAGGGTTGGGGTTCTGGTTCGCTGTCGTCAGGCTTGAGGTAATGATCCATCGCGCGGTCGGCGGCTTCTTTCAGCTTTTCGGGGGCGTAGTCGCCGTAGGGAAGGTGGAGGCGGGTTTTGGCATGTCAGAATTATTTTTCAATTGAAGCTCCTTTAAATTAATGGAGCCCAGGACAAAACGTCCGGGCCTGTTGCCCCTTGATTTTTTTCGGACGGTCAAACCCGGTCGCTGAATTGGCAGTGACACCCAAAGGCTAGAGTCCTCGCTTCCTAGGGACAACCTTAAAAACATGTCGGAAACTTCGGTGCGTCTGACAGACCAGCCATCTGATCAGAGATGTTTCGCACAAATTCAGATAGGCTTTTTTTGGATTGAATTGGGTACATATCCGTTGCTGCGGTAACGGCCACTTAGAGTTCCGCCCTGACGGCGGGTCACTTTTGGAAAGAGCGCCAAAAGTAACCAAAAACGCTCTGCCCCACCACTCGGTGCCTCGCCTAGGCTCGGCATGCCCTCACTCCGGCATTGTTCCGTGGGCCCGCGTTTCTCCTGTGGGAGCGAGCCTGCTCGCGATGAGGCCTGCAGACCAACATCCATGTGACTGAACCACCGCCATCGCGAGCAGGCTCGCTCCCACATTGGATCTTCAGCAGACACCATATTCGTGTGCACCCGGAGCTCCTTTGTGGGAGCGAGCCTGCTCGCGATGAGGCCTGCTGCCCAACATCCATGTGACTGAACCACCGCCATCGCGAGCAGGCTCGCTCCCACATTAGATCTTCAGAAGACACGATATTCGTGTGTACCCGGAGCTCCTTTGTGGGAGCGAGCTTGCTCGCGATGAGGCCAGCAGCCCAACATCCATGTGACTGAACCACCGCCATCGCGAGCAGGCTCGCTCCCACATTAGATCTTCAGCAGACACGATATTCGTGTGCACCCGGAGCTCCTTTGTGGGAGCGAGCTTGCTCGCGATGAGGCCAGCAGTCCAACATCCATGTGACTGAACCACCGCCATCGCGAGCAGGCTCGCTCCCACATTTAATCTCCAGTGAACACAAAATTTATGCCCAACACAGAACCACTGTGGGAGCGGGCTTGCTCGCGATGGCGGTGGGTCAGCTTGCATCAGTATTGGATGTACCGCCGTCTTCGCGAGCAAGCTTTGCTCCCACAGATCTGACAGGTGTACGACCGAGAGAACCAGGTCGGCTGTTAGGCCGCCTCGCGGTGGACGTTGATCTCGGGCGCCCCGTTAACCACGATGGCCGAACGCAGGCATTGCGCAGTGGGCAACCCGGCATGGATGCCGGGTTAGCCGCGCTGGGCCATGGATGGCCCTTCGCGGCGGGCCCACGGAGCAATGCCGGAGTGAGGGCACACCGAGCCTAAGCGAGGTGCCGAGTGGTGGGGCAGGAGCGTTTTGGTTACTTTTGACTGGGCCGGCTTCCGGGCTTTTCAAAAGTGACCCGCCGTCAGGGCGGAACCCTAAGCAGCCGTGACCCAGCAACGGATATACACACAAAACCCACACCCAATAAAAAACCCGCTGATCCACTCAGCGGGTTTTTCATTTAGCGATTTAAGCGATTCAAGCGCAGGAAGATCAAAAACCCTCCAACCGCCACACCTCATACGCCGGCGTCTCATAGGGATGGCTGAGCTTCAAAACCTCCACCACCGCACGAATCAACTCATCAGCAACGACAAGCTCCACCTTCCATTCCTCGACCTGCTCAACCTGCCCCGCCTCACCAATGAACGGCTGGCTGCCGTCCAACGGGCGAAACTGGCCCAGGCCCAACACTTGCCAGGCGCAGTGGTCATAGTCGCCGATTCGCCCGCCACCGGCAGCGAATACGGCGCTTTTGACCACGTCCAGATGGCTGGCCGGGACGAAGAAGCAGAGCTTGTACACCGCCTCAGTTCACCCAGACGCGCGCGTTGCGGAACATGCGCATCCATGGCGCGTCTTCGTTCCAGTCGTCCGAACGCCACGAGTTCTGCACCGCGCGGAACACACGCTCCGGGTGCGGCATCATGATCGTGACGCGACCGTCGCGGCTGGTCAGGCCGGTGATCCCGCGCGGCGAGCCGTTCGGGTTGGCCGGGTAGGTTTCGGTGACCTTGCCGTGGTTGTCGACAAAACGCAGCGACACGCAACCGGACAGGTCGGCTTCGAGCAGTGCTTCTTCGCTTTCGAATTCCGCGTGGCCTTCGCCGTGGGCGATGGCGATCGGCATGCGCGAACCGGCCATGCCCTGCAGGAAGATCGAGTTCGACTCCTGGACCTGGACCATTGCCACGCGCGCTTCGAACTGCTCGGAACGGTTACGCACGAAGTGCGGCCAGAACTCGCTGCCCGGGATCAGCTCGTGCAGGTTGGACATCATCTGGCAACCGTTGCACACGCCGAGGGTGAAGCTGTCGGCCCGTTCGAAGAAGCCCTGGAACGCATCGCGGGCGCGGCTGTTGAACAGCGCCGACTTGGCCCAGCCTTCACCGGCCCCAAGTACGTCACCGTAGGAGAAACCGCCGCAAGCGACCATGCCCTTGAAGTCGTTCAGGTCGACACGACCGGCGAGGATGTCGCTCATGTGCACGTCGATCGCGTTGAAACCGGCGCGGTCGAACGCTGCCGCCATCTCCACTTGACCGTTGACGCCCTGCTCGCGCAGGACCGCCACTTGTGGGCGAACACCCTTTTTGATGTAGGGCGCGGCCACGTCATGGTTGACGTCGTAGCTGAGTTTGGCGCTCAAGCCCGGGTTGTCTTCTTCCAGCAGCGCGTCGAATTCCTGCTCGGCGCAGTCGGCGTTGTCGCGCAGGCGCTGGATCTGGTAGCTGGTTTGCGCCCACTGGCGCTGCAACAGGCTGCGCTGGCCTTCGAAGACGGTGTCGCCGTTGAAGGTGATGTTGATGTGGGCGTTGTTGATCGGCTGGCCGATCACCGAGACGCAGTCGGCCAGGCCGGCTGCGCTGAACTGGGCGAGGATGTCCGGGGTGGCGTCCTGGCGAACCTGGATCACCGCGCCCAACTCTTCGTTGAACAGGATGGCCGGAATTTCGGCTTTGGACTCGGCAACGCTGTCGAGGGTCAGGCTCAGGCCGCAGTGACCGGCAAAGGCCATTTCCACCACGGTGGTCAGCAAACCGCCGTCGGAACGGTCGTGGTAAGCCAGCAGGTGACCATCGGCGTTGAGGCCCTGGATGACGGCAAAGAATGCCTTCAGGTCTTCGGCATCGTCGACGTCCGGCGCTTGCGAGCCGAGCTTGCCATGCACCTGGGCCAGGATCGAGGCGCCCATGCGGTTCTGGCCACGGCCCAGGTCGATCAGGATCAGGTCGGTGGTGCCCTTGTCCATGCGCAGTTGCGGGGTCAGGGTCTGGCGGATGTCGGTGACCGGGGCGAAGCCAGTCACGATCAGCGACAGCGGCGAGGTCACGCTCTTGTCCACGCCTTCGTCGTTCCAGCGAGTGGCCATGGACATGGAGTCCTTGCCCACCGGAATGGTGATGCCCAGCTCAGGGCACAGCTCCATGCCGACAGCCTTGACGGTGTCGTACAGGCGGGCGTCTTCACCCGGGTGACCGGCGGCGGACATCCAGTTGGCCGACAACTTGATGTCGGAAATCTTGCCGATGCGCGAAGCCGAGATGTTGGTCAGGGTCTCGCCGATCGCCATGCGGCCCGACGCCGGGGCGTCCAGCAGCGCCAGCGGCGTGCGCTCGCCCATGGCCATGGCTTCGCCGGTGTAGACGTCGAAGCTGGTGGCGGTCACGGCAACGTCAGCCACCGGCACTTGCCACGGGCCGACCATCTGGTCACGGGCCACAAGGCCGGTGATGGTGCGGTCGCCGATGGTGATCAAGAAGCTCTTGCTCGCCACGGCCGGGTGATGCAACACGCGCTCGATGGACTCGGCGAGGTCGAGGGTCGACGGATCGAAATCGTCGCCCAGCTCCGCTTCGCGAACGGCCGAACGGTGCATGCGCGGGGCCTTGCCCAGCAGCACTTCCAGCGGCATGTCCACCGGGCTGTTGCCGAAATGGCTGTCGGTGACGGTCAGTTGCGGCTCGGCGGTGGCTTCACCCACCACGGCGAACGGGCAGCGCTCGCGCTCGCAAATGGCCTGGAAACGTTCGAAGTCGGCCGGACCGACCGCCAGGACGTAACGCTCCTGGGATTCGTTGCTCCAGATTTCGTGCGGGGCCATGCCCGGCTCGTCATTTGGAATGTTGCGCAGTTCGAAGCGGCCACCGCGGCCACCGTCGTTGACCAGTTCCGGGAAGGCGTTGGACAGGCCGCCCGCGCCGACGTCGTGGATGAAGCTGATGGGGTTGTGTTCACCCAACTGCCAGCACCGGTCGATGACTTCCTGGCAACGGCGTTCCATTTCCGGGTTTTCCCGCTGGACCGAAGCGAAGTCCAGGTCGGCCGAGCTGGTGCCGGTGGCCATGGAGGAAGCGGCACCGCCACCCAGGCCGATCAGCATGGCCGGGCCACCGAGGACGATCAGCTTGGAGCCGACCAGGATCTCGCCTTTCTGCACGTGTTCGGCGCGGATGTTGCCCATGCCGCCAGCCAACATGATCGGCTTGTGGTAGCCACGGACTTCCTCGCCACGCGGGGTGGTGATGGATTGTTCGAAGGTACGGAAGTAGCCGGTCAAAGCCGGACGGCCGAATTCGTTGTTGAACGCCGCGCCCCCAAGAGGACCTTCGATCATGATGTCGAGGGCGTTGACGATGCGCTCAGGCTTGCCGTACGGCTTTTCCCACGGCTGTTCGAAGCCAGGGATCTGCAGGTTCGACACGGTGAAGCCGGTCAGGCCGGCCTTGGGCTTGGCACCGCGCCCGGTGGCGCCTTCGTCGCGGATCTCGCCACCGGAACCGGTGGATGCACCCGGGAACGGGGCAATCGCGGTGGGGTGGTTGTGGGTCTCGACCTTCATGAGGATGTGCACCGGCTCCTGGACCGCACCGTACTGGCGGGTCTCAGGGTTCGGGTAGAAACGACCGGCAACGTTGCCGACGATCACCGCCGCGTTGTCCTTGTAGGCCGACAGCACACCTTCGTTGTGCATCTGGTAGGTGTTCTTGATCATGCCGAACAGGCTTTTTTCCTGGTTCTGGCCGTCAAGGTCCCAACTGGCGTTGAAGATCTTGTGGCGGCAGTGCTCGGAGTTGGCCTGGGCGAACATCATCAGTTCGATGTCGTGGGGGTTACGCTTCAAGCCCTGGAAGGCGCTGACCAGGTAATCGATCTCGTCTTCGGCCAGGGCCAGGCCCAGCTCGACGTTGGCTTTTTCCAGCGCGGCACGGCCGCCGCCCAGTACATCGATGGCGGTCAGTGGCTTGGGTTCGGCGTGGCTGAAGAGGCCAGCGGCCTGCTCCAGGTTGCCCAGGACGACCTGGGTCATGCGGTCATGCAGGCCGTCGGCGATCAGTTGGGCCTGGGCCTCGCTGAACTCACCGGCGACATAAAAGGCAATACCGCGCTCCAGGCGCTGGATTTTCGCCAGGCCGCAGTTGCGGGCGATGTCGCTGGCCTTGCTCGACCACGGCGAAATGGTGCCGAAACGCGGCAGTACCAGGAACAGGCGACCGGCCGGCTCCTGGACAGGAACACTGGGACCGTACTTCAGAAGGCGCGCAAGCACCTGCTGTTCGTCGCCGGTCAAACCGCCGGTGACTTCGGCGAAGTGAGCGAATTCAGCATACAAGCCACTGACAGCCGGTACCTTCTGGCTCAGTTGCTCAAGGAGTTTGCTGTGGCGAAAGGCAGAAAGGGCAGGAGCGCCGCGCAGGATCAACATCTTCGGGACAGCCTCGGGAAGGGGGTGTGCTTTGAGGCCGTGCATTCTAGCCTAAACCGCCGGCAACGGCACCCGAAACGGCACGTGCGGTGCTGGCCGAATGTCGGTCTTTGCCCGCACGGCGGTATTGGCCCCCCATGCCAACGCTCCCGAAGAGATATTTTTCAGCGACGCAAAGCCCTGCGCGCCCCGGCCGGCCTGTGTCGCGGACATGTTTTGCAATGGCTAGCAGACTGGCCTTTTGCTGTCGAGATATGGCGGTAGGGGTCGTTTGCGTATACTGCGCAGATGTTTTCCCCAACGGCTTTGCGTCCGCGATATGCCAAATGGCTGATCGCAACCGGACTCTTCCTGGTGCTCAGTGGCTGTGTTGAGAAACCCAACACACTGGAGCGCGTAAAGGAGGATGGCGTGCTGCGGGTGGTTACCCGAAACAGCCCCGCCACCTACTTCCAGGATCGCAATGGTGAAACCGGCTTCGAATACGAGCTGGTGAAGCGCTTCGCCGACGATTTGGGCGTGGAACTGAAGATCGAGACCGCCGACAACCTCAACGATCTGTTCAACCAGATCGGCAAGCCCAACGGCCCGGTACTGGCGGCGGCGGGCCTGGTCAGCAGCGAACAGCGCAAGAAGCAGGTGCGGTTCTCCCGCTCCTACCTGGAAGTCACCCCGCAAATCATCTACCGCAACGGCCAATCACGCCCCACCGATGCGGCGGCCCTGGCGGGCAAGAAGATCATCGTGCTCAAGGGCAGCACTCACGCGGAACAACTGGCGCAGCTTAAACAGCAGTATCCGGGCATCGAATACGAAGAGTCCGACGCCGTCGAAGTTGTCGACCTGCTGCGCATGGTGGATGAGGGCCAGATCGACCTGACGCTGGTGGACTCCAACGAAGTGGCGATGAACCAGGTGTACTTCCCCAACGTGCGCGTGGCGTTCGACCTGGGCGATGCCCGCAGCCAGAGCTGGGCGCTTGCCCTCGGCGAGGACAACAGCCTGCTCAACGAGATCAACAGCTACCTGGACAAGGTGCAGAAGAACGGCACCCTGCAGCGCCTCAAAGACCGTTATTACGGGCACGTTGACGTCCTTGGCTACGTGGGCGCCACCACGTTCGCCCAACACTTGCAGCAACGACTGCCCAAATACGAACAACATTTCAAGGCCTACGCCAAGAAAGAGAAAGTCGACTGGCGCCTACTGGCCGCGATCGGCTATCAGGAATCGCTGTGGCAACCGACGGTCACGTCCAAGACCGGCGTGCGCGGCCTGATGATGCTGACCCAGAACACCGCCCAGGCCATGGGCGTGTCCAACCGCCTGGATCCGAAGCAAAGCATCATGGGCGGTGCCAAGTACCTGGCCTACACGAAGGAGCAGTTGGACGAAAGCATCGAAGAGCCCGACCGCACCTGGTTCGCCCTCGCCGCCTATAACGTGGGCGGCGGTCACCTGGACGACGCCCGCAAACTGGCGGCCAAGGAAGGGCTGAACCCGAACAAGTGGCTGGATGTGAAGAAGATCCTGCCGCGCCTGTCCCAGAAACAGTGGTACCGCAAGACCCGCTATGGCTACGCCCGGGGCGGCGAGCCGGTGCATTTCGTGGCGAACATCCGTCGCTACTACGACATCCTGACCTGGGTGACGCAGCCACAGCTCGAAGGCAACCAGGTGGCCGAGGGCAACCTGCACGTGCCGGGTGTCGACAAGAGCAAGCCGAGCCAGGAATCCCCGCAGCTCTGACAGCCAGACACCCCCCTTAATGTGGGAGCAAGCTTTGCTCCCACAGGGGATGGTGGCGGGATCAGGATTTAGCGGCAGCCAGGATCAGCGCTTTCATTTGCGCCACCGCCGACTTGAACCCGACGAACAACGCATGGGCCACCAGCGCGTGACCGATGTTCAGTTCGTTGATGCCCTTGATGGCCGCGACGGCTTCGACGTTGTGGTAGTGCAGGCCATGGCCGGCGTTGACGATCAGGCCCTTGGCCAGGCCGAAGGCGACGCCGTCAGCCACTCGCTGCAGCTCATCGGCCACATCCGTGGGGGTCTCGGCATCGGCGTAACGGCCCGTGTGTAGTTCGATGGCCGGCGCGCCAACACGCTTGGAAGCCTCGATTTGCCGTTCGTCGGCATCAATGAACAGCGATACCTCGGCGCCGATCTTCGACAGGCGCTCCACCGCCATGCTGATCCGCGCCTCCTGCCCCGCCACGTCGAGGCCGCCCTCGGTGGTCAGCTCCTGGCGAGTCTCCGGCACCAGGCAGATGTGCGCCGGGCGGATGAGCTCGGCGAACGCCATCATTTCTTCGGTCACGCCCATTTCGAAGTTCATGCGGGTTTGCAGCACGTCCTTGAGCAACAGCACGTCACGCTCCTGGATGTGACGACGGTCTTCACGCAGGTGTACGGTGATGCCGTCGGCGCCCGCCTCTTCCGCGTCCAGTGCGGCCTTGACCGGATCCGGGTAACGCGTACCGCGGGCCTGGCGCAGGGTGGCGACGTGGTCGATGTTCACGCCGAGAAGAATGCGATTGCTGGTGCTCACGAAAAGGCTCCTGAATGGACGAATAGTCGGCCCACAGCATACGGGTTGATCAGGGCTTGCGAAACAACTCACGACTGACCAGTGGCCGCCCGCCCAGATGCACGGCCAGGGCCTGACGCATCAGCCGCTTGGCTGCCGACAAGGCGCCTGGTGCACTCCAGTCGGCCTCGGCCATCGCCAGCAGCTCGGCGCCGTTGAACAGCCCCGGTTGCAACAGGTAGACCTGCTCCAGGCCAGCATCCACCTGTAGGCGGTAAAGACCGTCCGCCGCAATAGGTTCGCCATGCAGGTCGGTGTTCAGGGCGAAGCCATAGCCCAGGTCATCCAGCAGCCGCCACTCGAAGGAGCGCAGTAGCGGTTCAAGCGGACGGCCTTCGGCCAGGGCCAGCAGCGTGGCGGCATAGTGGTCGAAGACGGTCGGGTGGGGATCTTCGGCGGGCAGCAGGCGGATCAGCAGTTCATTGAGGTACAAGCCGCTGAACAATGCCTCGCCATTGAGCCAGGCGGCGACGCCATTGCTTTCCATGCGTCCGACATTTTTCAACTCGCCCCGGCCACGGAACTCGACTTCCAGCGGCACGAACGGCCGCGCCAACGTCCCGGCCTTGCCCCGCGCCCCACGCAACACCGCCCGCAGCCGCCCTTGCGGCGTGAGGAAGTCCACCAGGGCGCTGCTCTCGCGGTAGGCGCGGCTGTGGAGGACGTAGGCAGATTGGCCGGTGGGTTGGGTTGGGGGCATGGGAATCAGAGTTCTCAATGAGTAATGCAATTTTACTGACAACCACAAACCACTGTGGGAGCGAGCCTGCTCGCGATGAGGGACTGATATTCAACAGGGATGTTGACTGACAGACCGCTATCGCGAGCAGGCTCGCTCCCACAGTGGAATTCATGCACTCAAGTAAACGATTACAGGTCGCCGTAACCCAACGAACGCAACGCCCGCTCGTCGTCGGACCAGCCGCCCTTCACTTTGACCCACAGGTTGAGCATGATCTTGGAGTCGAACAGCAGCTCCATGTCCTTGCGCGCCTCGGTGCCGATGCGCTTGATGCGCTCGCCCTTGTCGCCAATGATGATTTTCTTCTGGCCGTCACGTTCAACGAGAATCAACGCATGGATGTGCAGGGTCTTGCCCTGTTGCTTGAACTCTTCGATCTCGACCGTGATCTGGTACGGCAGCTCGGCCCCCATCTGGCGCATGATTTTCTCGCGCACCAGTTCGGCGGCGAGGAAACGGCTGCTGCGGTCGGTGATCTGGTCTTCGGGGAAGAAATGATCGTTTTCTGGCAGGTGTTCGGCAATCACCCGCTCCAGCGCGTCGAGGTTATGGCCGTGTTGGGCAGAGATCGGGATGATCTGGGCGTTCGGCAACTGTTCCTGCAACCAGGTCAGGTGCGGCATCAGTTCAGCCTTGTCTTCGATGCGATCGGTCTTGTTCAGCGCCACGATCAAGGGACCTGTCACGTACTGAACGCGTTCGAGGACCATCTGGTCTTCTTCGGTCCACTTGGTGCGGTCGACCACGAAGATCACCACGTCGACGTCTTTCAACGCCGCCGAGGCAGTCTTGTTCATATAGCGGTTCAGGGCCTTTTCGCCGCCCTTGTGCATACCCGGGGTGTCGACGTAGATCGCCTGCACGGCGCCTTCGGTCTTGATGCCCAGCATGTTGTGGCGGGTGGTCTGGGGTTTGCGCGAGGTGATCGCCAGCTTCTGGCCCAGGATGTGGTTCAGCAGCGTGGACTTGCCCACGTTCGGCCGACCGACAATGGCGACATAGCCGCAGCGGGTGACGGTTGTATCAGTCATTGCCATTCTCCACACCCAGGGCAATCAGTGCTGCGGCGGCCGCTACCTGTTCGGCAATACGACGACTCACACCCTGACCCCGGCTTTTTTCGTTCAATAGGACAACTTCGCATTCCACGAAGAAGGTACGGCAATGCGGCTCACCCTGGATATCCACGACTTCGTAGCGCGGCAACTCGCAACTGCGTGATTGCAGGAATTCCTGCAAACGGGTCTTGGGGTCCTTGTTGGTGTCCACCAACGTGAGGCTGTCGATCTCGGAGGTCAGCCAGGCCAGCACGCGTTCGCGCGCCATTTCCATACCCGCATCCAGGTAGATCGCGCCAATCAACGCCTCCAGGGCATCGGCCAGAATCGACTCGCGACGGAAACCGCCGCTTTTCAGCTCACCGGAGCCCAGGCGCAGGTAGTCGCCCAGGTCGAAACCACGGGCCAGTACCGCCAGGGTCTCACCTTTTACCAGGCGCGCGCGTAAACGCGACAACTGGCCTTCGCGGGCCAGCGGAAAACGCTCGAACAGCGCCTCACCGGCCACAAAATTGAGGATGGCATCACCGAGGAATTCGAGGCGCTCGTTGTTGCGCCCGGCAAAACTGCGGTGAGTGAGGGCCAGGAGCATCAGGTCCTGGTCCTTGAAGGTGTAACCGAGCTGACGCTCGAGACGGCTTAGAGAAACGCTCACGGTTTACCCACGCTGAGTTCGTGGCTGGATTCCACCGCCGCGGCAGCAAGGCGCCGTTGGCTTGGGACAATTAACGCTGTGTTCAAAAATACGTCCTGACTATCGTTGGCTTCATGCCTTCGGGCAACCTTGTGCAGGCTCCAGAAAAGCATTCGGCGCTGTGTTCAACAGCGCCGTGTGTGATTACTTGATCAGGCCAACCCGCGAGAAATTCGGCAGGTGACTGAGTTTGGGTTCCGGCCAGCTCATCCAGACCGCAAAGGCCTTGCCGACGATGTTCCGGTCCGGGACCATGCCCAGCAGGTCCTTGGGAATGTTCGGATCATCCCAGTACCGGCTGTCGTTGGAGTTGTCGCGGTTGTCGCCCATCATGAAGTAGTGCCCCGCCGGCACGGTCCACGAATGGTCCGGTGCAGCGCGGTAGCGGCTCATTTCCTTGCGGATCAGGTGCTCGGCCTCGCCGAGTTTTTCCTGGTAGAACTCGGCACTGCCCAATGTGCCCGGCTCGGAGCCGATCAGCTGTTCAGCCACCGATTCGCCATTGACGAACAGGCGCTTGTCGGCGGTGTAGCGGACCGTGTCGCCCGGCAAGCCGACGACACGCTTGATGTAGTTGACGCTCGGGTCGCTCGGGAAGCGGAACACCATAACATCGCCGCGTTGCGGGTCACCCACCTCGATGACCTTCTTGTCGATCACCGGCAGGCGGATCCCGTAGGAGAACTTGTTCACCAGGATGAAGTCGCCCACGTCCAGGGTCGGCTTCATCGAGCCAGACGGGATCTGGAACGGTTCCACCAGGAACGAACGCAGCACCAGCACGATGAACAGCACCGGAAAGAACGACTTGCCGTATTCGACCAGCAGCGGTTCCTTGTTGAGTTTTTCGACCACCATACCATCAGGCTGGCTGACGCTGCCCTGATAAGAGGCGATGGCCGCCCGGCGCCGAGGCGCCAGGAACAACAGATCAAGCAACGCCAACAGGCCGCAGACAAACACGGCGATAACCAGCAACAGCGGGAAATTTAGCGACATAGGACCTAACTATCCAACCTGAGCACCGCAAGGAAGGCTTCCTGTGGAATTTCCACGTTACCGACCTGCTTCATGCGTTTTTTACCGGCCTTCTGCTTTTCCAACAGCTTGCGCTTACGGCTGACGTCGCCACCGTAGCATTTGGCCAATACGTTCTTTCTGAGCGCCTTGACGGTTGTACGCGCCACAATCTGCCCGCCAATGGCGGCCTGGATTGCCACATCGAACATCTGCCGCGGAATCAGTTCCTTCATCTTCTCGGTCAATGCACGACCTTTGTAGTGCGCGTTGTCACGGTGCACGATCAAGGCCAGGGCATCGACTTTCTCACCGTTGATCAGCACATCCAGCTTCACCAGATTAGCCGATTGGTAACGATCGAAATGATAGTCCAGCGAAGCATAGCCGCGACTGGTGGATTTAAGCCGGTCGAAGAAGTCCAGCACCACTTCGTTCATCGGCAGGTCGTAGGTCACCTGGACCTGCGTGCCGAGGAACAGCATGTCGTGCTGCACACCGCGCTTCTCGATGCACAGGGTAATGACGTTACCCAGGTGTTCCTGAGGCACAAGGATGTTGGCCCGCACGATCGGCTCGCGCATGTCCTCGATGGCCGACAGGTCCGGCAACTTGGACGGGTTGTCGACGTAGAGGGTTTCGCCATTTTTGAGCAACAGTTCGAAGATAACCGTCGGTGCCGTGGTGATCAGGTCCAGGTCGTACTCGCGCTCCAGGCGCTCCTGGATGATTTCCATGTGCAACATGCCCAGGAACCCGCAGCGGAAGCCGAAGCCCAGGGCATCGGAGCTTTCCGGGGTGTATTGCAGGGACGAGTCGTTCAGGGTCAGCTTTTGCAGGGCTTCGCGAAAATCCTCGAAATCGTCGGAGCTGACCGGGAACAGGCCGGCATAGACCTGCGGCTGGATGCGTTTGAAACCTGGCAGTACATCGACGTCGGGGGTGGAACTCAAGGTCAGGGTGTCGCCAACCGGCGCCCCGTGGATGTCCTTGATGCCGGCGATGATGAAGCCCACTTCACCGGCTTTCAGGTCTACGGTGGCGGTGTGTTTCGGGTTGAATACACCGACGCTGTCCACCAGGTGGATCTTGCCGGTGGACTTGACCAGGATCTTGTCGCCCTTCTTCACGCGGCCATGGCGCACGCGAACCAGGGAAACCACGCCCAGGTAGTTGTCGAACCAGGAGTCGATGATCAACGCTTGCAGCGGATCTTCGATGTTGCCGGTCGGCGCGGGAATGGTGCGCACCAGGCGCTCGAGCACTTCGGCCACGCCCAGGCCGGTCTTGGCACTGCAAGTAACCGCGTCGGTGGCGTCAATGCCGATGATTTTCTCGATTTCTTCCTTCACGCGGTCCGGATCGGCCTGGGGCAGGTCGATCTTGTTCAGCACCGGCATGACTTCCAGGCCCTGCTCGATGGCCGTGTAGCAGTTGGCAACCGACTGGGCTTCGACGCCCTGGCCAGCATCGACCACCAGCAGCGCACCCTCGCAGGCCGCCAGCGACCGGCTGACTTCATAGGTGAAGTCGACGTGGCCTGGGGTGTCGATGAAGTTCAGCTGATAGGTGATGCCGTCACCGGCCTTGTAGTAAAGGGTAACGCTGTGGGCCTTGATGGTGATCCCGCGCTCACGCTCGAGATCCATGGAATCCAGGACCTGGGCTTCCATTTCACGCTCGGCCAGACCGCCGCACATCTGGATGAAGCGATCGGCCAGCGTCGACTTGCCATGGTCAATGTGGGCGATGATGGAGAAATTGCGGATATGACTCAAATCACTCACGGATCAACACTCAAAAAGGCTGCAGGCATAGCCCGCCGAAAAATAGCCGGGAATTGTACCTGATACACCGCGCAAGTGGGAGCAAAGCTTGCTCGCGAAACAGCCCCCTCGATTTCTGAAATCAACCGGCCCGACGCATCAGCCAAAGCCCGGACAACGCGCAGACACCGGCCGGCACCAGCACCGCAAACAGCGGCGAGAAGCCGAACACCAGGCTCGACGGCCCCAGCAAGTCCTGGACAATGCGGAAAGTGAAGCCCACCAGCACGCCGGTAAACACCCGCTGACCCAGGGTCACCGAACGCAGCGGACCGAAAATGAAGGAAATCGCCATCAACACCAGGGCGGCGGTGACCAAGGGTTGCAACACCTTGACCCAAAAAGCCAGCCAGTAGCGGCCGTTATTCAAGCCCTGGTCCGCCAGGTAGTGGATATACCCCCACAAACCGGTAATCGACAGGGATTCAGGTGCCATCACCACGGTGCTGAGCAACTGCGGGCTGATCGACACGTCCCAGCGCTCCTGCGGGGCGGCGACCACCTCGGTGCGGTTGTCATGGAACACGGTGGTGGTGACATCATTCAGTTGCCAGTGATCCTCGGCAAATTTGGCGCGCTTGGCGAAGCTCGACGACAGCATGTGCCGCTGGTCGTCGAAGCGATAACGGGTCACGCCGTACAGAATGCCGTTGGGTTGGACCGAGTTGATGTGAATGAACTCGTCGCCCTGACGGTGCCACAGGCCATGCTTGGCGCTTTGCGCGTCGCCACCACCCTGGGCCAGGGAACGGTTGGCCTGGGCGGTATTTTCGGTGGCTGGCGCGATGTATTCGCCGATCAACACACCTACCAGCATCAACACCAGCATGGGCTTCATCACCGCCCAGACGATCCGACCAATGGACACGCCGGCGGCGCGCATGATGGTCAGCTCGCTGTTGCTGGCCAGGCTGCCCAGGCCGATCAGGCAACCGATCAGCGCGGCCATCGGCAGCATGTCGTACAAGCGCCGTGGCGCCGTCAGCAGCACGTAGCTCGCCACGTCCATCAGCGTGTAGGTGTCGCTGACGTCGCCCATTTCATCGATGAAGGCAAACAAGGTCGCCAGGCCTAGGATGATCCCCAGCACCGCAAGGATCGCCATGAACACACTGCTGCCGATGTAGCGATCGAGTTTAACCACGGGCCACCTCCAGCGCGCTGCGACGACTGGCCAGCTTCAGGCGTAGCGGCTCCCAATAGAGCAACCCCAGGCCGATAGCCAGGAAAATCGAGTGCACCCACCACAGCCCCAGGGCTGGCGGGATCTTGCCTTTCTCCAATGCACTGCGGGCGGAAATCAGGATGGTCAGGTAAGCCATATATAGAAGAATCGCCGGCAGCAGCTTGAGGAAACGCCCCTGGCGCGGGTTGACCCGCGACAGTGGGACCGCCATGAGGGTCACGATGAACACCAGCAACGGCAAGGACAGGCGCCATTGCAGCTCGGTACGGGCACGAATGTCGTTGTTGCCCAGCAGGCTGGCGGTGGGCATCGCGTCGCGGTCAGTGACTTCATCGCTGACCTCGGGTTTGGGCAACAGCACGCCATAGGTGTCGTACTTGATGGCCCGGTAATCGGCCTGCCCCGGCTTGCCATCATAGCGATAGCCGTTTTCCAGGATCAGGTAGCGGTTGCCGTCGGGGTTGATTTCCTGCCGGCCCTTCTCGGCCACCAGCACGGAAATGCCACGGTCCTTCTTGGTATCCGCAGACAGGTTCTTTTGTGTAATGAAGACGCCGCCCAAGTCGATCCGGTCCTCCGAGAGCTGTTCGGTGTAGGTCACGCGCGTACCGTCGCGCAGGGCCTGGAAACGCCCTGGCACCAGCGTGTCGAACTCGGTCATGGCGTCCTGCTGGTTGATCAGCAGTTGGAACTGATTGGCGCCCAGGGGGGCCAGGCTCAGGCTCAGCCAGGCCACCACCAGAGCCACTAACGTGGCCGGGAACAGCGTCATGCGAAACAGGCGCTGCTGGCTCATGCCGGTGGCCGACAGCACGGTCATTTCGCTGTCCAGGTACAAGCGCCCGTACGCCAGCAGGATGCCGAGGAACAACCCCAGCGGCAGGATCAACTGCAAGAAGCCCGGCAGACGGAACCCCATGATCAGGAACAGCGAGCCCGGGTCCAGGGCGCCGGAGGCCGCCTGGGCGAGGTATTTGATGAAGCGCCCGCTCATGATGATGACCAGCAGCACGGCGCTGACGGCGCTCAGGGTCAGCAGGACTTCACGGGATAAATAACGGAAGACGATCAAACCAGACACTCCAGGATTGTCAGGCTAAGGCGGCCAAACAAGAAACGTATCGAGCCAGCTCATGCAGCGAGCCGCGCAAAAAAGAGCCGCATTATCCTGTGATTGGAGGCGCCTGTCACTGCGCACGCTTTAAGCAGACGCTTCACAGTCAAAAAGTTAACCGCTACCAGGGTTGTCAGGCTCGGCCGCCGGGGTTCAAACTGCGGCCTTTGTCGCCGGCACCTACCGGCGTTTCTCTTATATAGAAGACAGCTGCTCAGCGCGCCACTGTCTCGGCGCCTGGCCTCTTGACCATTGACTCAGGGATCCGGACATGGAACTGGTTGTAAAAAGCGTCAGCCCAGAAACGTTGAAAACCGCCACACTGGTAGTCGCCGTCGGTGAAAACCGCAAGCTCGGCGTGGTCGCCACCCAGCTCGACACCCTGAGCGGCGGGGCCATCAGCGCCGTGCTCAAGCGCGGCGACCTGGCCGGCAAGGTCGGCCAGAGCCTGTTGCTGCACAACCTGCCCAACCTCAAGGCCGAACGCGTACTGCTGGTGGGCGTGGGCAAGGACGCTGAACTGGGCGATCGTCCATTGCGTAAAATCATTGCCGGCGTGCTGAGCACCCTCAAGGGCCTTGGCGGCGCGGAGGCCGCCCTGGCGTTGGACGAGTTGGTGATCAAGGGCCGCGACAGCTACGGCAAGAACCGCTTGTTGGCCGAAACCCTGGTAGACGGCGAATACCAGTTCGACCAGTTCAAGAGCCAGAAAGCCGAACCCCGCGCCCTGAAAAAAATCACCCTGCTGACCATCAAGGCGGCCCAGGCTGAAGTCCAGCGTGCCGTGACCCACGCCACCGCGATTGCCAACGGCATGGCGTTCACCCGCGACCTGGGCAACCTGCCGCCGAACATCTGCCACCCGACGTTCCTCGGCGAGCAAGCCAAGGCACTGGGCAAGGAGTTCAAGGGCCTGAAGGTCGAAGTCTTCGACGAGAAGAAGATCAAGGACCTGGGCATGGGTTCGTTCTATTCCGTCGGCCAGGGCAGCGCCCAGCCGCCACGCCTGATCGTGATGCAATACAACGGCGGCAAGAAATCCGAGAAGCCGTACGCACTGGTCGGCAAGGGCATCACCTTCGACACCGGCGGCATCAGCCTCAAGCCGGGGGCTGGCATGGATGAGATGAAGTACGACATGGGCGGCGCCGCGAGCGTGTTCGGCACCCTGCGCGCCGTGCTCGAACTGCAACTGCCGATCAACCTGGTGTGCATCCTGGCCTGCGCCGAGAACATGCCCAGCGGCATGGCCTCGCGTCCGGGTGACATCGTCACCACCATGAGCGGTCAGACCGTGGAAATCCTCAACACCGACGCCGAAGGCCGCCTGGTGCTGTGTGACGCCCTCACCTATTCCGAGCGCTTCAAGCCGCAGGCGGTGATCGACATCGCAACCCTGACCGGCGCCTGCATCGTCGCCCTCGGCTCCCACACCTCGGGCCTGCTGGGCAACAACGACGAGCTGATCGGCCAACTGCTCAGCGCCGGCCAACAGGCCGACGACCGCGCCTGGCAGTTGCCACTGTTCGACGAGTACCAGGAACAACTGGACAGCCCGTTCGCCGACATCGCCAACATCGGTGGCCCGAAAGCCGGGACCATCACCGCAGCCTGCTTCCTGTCGCGCTTTACCAAGAACCTGAACTGGGCGCACCTGGACATCGCCGGCACAGCGTGGACCAGCGGCGGCAAGGACAAGGGCGCCACCGGTCGTCCGGTGCCCCTGCTGACCCAGTACCTGCTGGACCGCGCCAAGGCCTGACACCAATGACCGTCGCTGGCGTCGCCCCCGGGGTGACGTCATCGGCGGCTCAGGAACCGCAATGACCAAAGTCGATTTCTATATCCTGCCCAGCGCCGATCCATCGGCGCGGCTGGATTTCGCCTGCAAGCTCGTTGAAAAGGCCTGGCGCATGGGGCACCGCATCTACCTGCATTGCAGCGATGCCGCCCAGCGCGAGGACCTGGACACACGCCTGTGGGCTTTCAAGGGCGAGAGCTTCGTGCCCCACGGCCCAGCCGAGAGCGAACCCGAAGGGTTGATCGTACTGGGGCTGGGGGATGACTGCGGCCAGCACCAGGACCTGCTGGTCAACCTCGACCTGAAAGTACCGACCTTTGCCCAGCGCTTCGCCCGTGTGGCGGAAGTGGTGGTCGAAGACCCGGCCATCCGGCAAGCCGCGCGGGAGAGTTTCCGCTTCTACCGCGAACAGGGCTATCCTCTGCAAGACCACCGTTTACAGCGACTCTGAGCCCTACGATGGACACTCCAAAACCGCCACAAAAGCCCGCGCACCTGCTGGACGACCTCGAGTCGATCCGCCAACTGCTCGGCGACGACAACCTGCAACCGCCACTGCTGACCGACACGGTCGCGCACGAGCCGGCGCATGACGAACAGATCCCCCTGCTGTTCGAACCGATCAACGGCCAGCCCGAACCCAAGCCGGCGGCCAAGACCGAAGCCAAGGGCCCCGATGCCCTGCTGCACCTGGACCGCGAACTGCGCGCTGCGGCGCAGTTGATCATGCAAGACGTCATCGACGACTTCGCCCCGCACATCGAGACCGAGATCAAGCGTCGGCTGGATGCGCGGATGGAACGGCTGCTCAGTCAGTACGAATAACCCGGTTTATATATGTTTAGTGGCGAGGGCGCTTGCTCGCGCCGGGCGCGCTGTAGGAGCTGTCGAGTGCAACGAGGCTGCGATCTTGTCCCGGACAATTGAGTCCTAAGCGAAAACCGAAAAGATCACGATCAAAAGATCGCAGGCTCCGCCAGCGCCTACAGAGCCCAGCGCGAGCAAGCGCCCTCGCCACAGGGATTTGTTACGCATGTTAATACGCACTCACTGCGTACTGACTCGCCCTGCGCCCCACGCCCCGTTATACTTCCCGGCTTTTCCTGAATAAATGCCAATAGGGTCCCGCCGCGCATGGATAAGACCTACCAGCCGCACGCCATTGAAACTTCCTGGTACAACACCTGGGAGTCCGAGAATTATTTCGCTCCGCAAGGCGCGGGCGATTCCTACACCATCATGATCCCGCCGCCGAACGTCACCGGCAGCCTGCACATGGGCCACGGTTTCAACAACGCGATCATGGACGCGCTGATCCGTTTCCGGCGCATGCAAGGTCGCAACACCTTGTGGCAACCGGGCACCGACCACGCCGGTATTGCCACGCAGATGCTGGTGGAACGTCGCCTCGAAGCCCAGGGCCAGAGTCGCCATGACCTGGGTCGCGAGAAATTCCTCGAGAAAGTGTGGGAGTGGAAAGACGAGTCCGGTGGCAACATCAGCCGCCAGATCCGTCGCCTCGGCTCGTCCGTGGACTGGAGCCGCGAGCGCTTCACCATGGACGACGGTCTTTCGGAGGCGGTGAAGGAAGCCTTCGTGCGCCTGCATGAAGACGGACTGATCTACCGCGGCAAGCGCCTGGTCAACTGGGACACCAAGTTGCACACGGCCATTTCCGACCTCGAAGTGGAGAACCACGACGAGAAAGGTTTCCTGTGGAACCTGAAATACCCCCTGGCCGACGGCGCCAAGACCGCCGAAGGCAAGGATTACCTGATCGTTGCCACTACGCGTCCGGAAACCATGCTGGGCGACTCCGCCGTGGCGGTGAACCCGAACGATGAACGCTACCAGGCGCTGATCGGCAAGTTCGTCGAGTTGCCGCTGGTTGGTCGTCGCATCCCGATCATCGGCGATGATTACTGCGACCCTGAATTCGGCACCGGCTGCGTGAAAATCACCCCGGCCCACGATTTCAACGACTACGAAGTCGGCAAGCGCCACAACCTGCCGCTGCTGAACATCTTCGACAAGCACGCCAACGTGTTGCCGGCGGCCCAGGTGTTCAACCTCGACGGCACCCTGAACGAAAGCATCGATGGTCAGCTCCCGGCCGAATACGCCGGCCTGGACCGCTTCGAAGCACGCAAGCAGATCGTCGCGGCGTTCGAAGCCGCCGGCCTGCTGGTCAGCGTCGACGATCACGCCCTGAAAGTCCCGAAAGGCGACCGCTCCGGCACCATCATCGAACCGTGGTTGACCGACCAGTGGTACGTGTCCACCAAGCCGCTGGCCGAGCCCGCGATTGCCGCCGTGGAAGACGGCCGCATCCAGTTCGTGCCCAAGCAATACGAAAACATGTACTTCTCGTGGATGCGCGACATCCAGGATTGGTGCATCAGCCGTCAACTGTGGTGGGGCCATCGCATCCCGGCCTGGTACGACGAGTCGGGCAAGGTCTATGTCGGCCGTGATGAAGCCGAAGTCCGCGCCAAGCACAACCTCGGCCCGGACGTTGCCCTGGCGCAGGACAACGACGTTCTCGACACCTGGTTCAGCTCGGGCCTGTGGACCTTCTCGACACTGGGCTGGCCGCAGCAGACCGAGTTCCTGAAGAAATTCCACTCCACTGACGTGCTGGTCACCGGCTTCGATATCATTTTCTTCTGGGTCGCCCGGATGATCATGATGACCATGCACCTGATGAAGAACGAAGACGGCACGCCGCAAGTGCCGTTCAAGACCGTCTACGTCCACGGCCTGGTGCGCGACGGCCAGGGCCAGAAGATGTCCAAGTCCAAGGGCAACGTCCTCGACCCGCTGGACATCATCGACGGCATCGACCTGGAAACCCTGGTACAGAAACGCACCTCCGGCCTGATGCAGCCGAAACTGGCGAAGAAGATCGAGAAGGCCACCCGCGAAGAATTCGCCGAGGGCATCGCCAGCTACGGCACCGACGCCCTGCGCTTCACCTTCTGCTCGCTGGCGTCCACCGGTCGCGACATCAAGTTCGACATGGGTCGCGTCGAAGGCTATCGCAACTTCTGCAACAAGATCTGGAACGCCGCGCGCTACGTGCTGGACAAAGGCGAAGACTGCGGCCAGAACGGCGAAACCTTTGAGCTGACCCTGGCCGATCGCTGGATCATTTCCCAGTTGCAACGCACCGAGGCCGAGGTAACTCGCCAGCTCGATCAGTTCCGTTTCGACCTGGCCGCGCAAGCCTTGTACGAGTTCATCTGGAACCAGTATTGCGACTGGTACCTGGAGCTGTCCAAGCCTGTGCTGTGGGACGAAAACGCACCGGTCGAACGCCAGCGCGGCACCCGTCGCACCCTGGTGCGCGTGCTGGAAGTGGCCCTGCGCCTGGCGCATCCGTTCATGCCGTTCATCACCGAGGAAATCTGGCAGCGCATCGCACCGCTGGCAGGCGCCCAAGGCAAGACGATCATGCTGCAACCTTGGCCGGTGGCCAACGAAACCCGCATCGATTCGGCGGCCGAAGACGACATCGAGTGGCTCAAGACCTTCATGCTTGGCCTGCGTAACATCCGCGCCGAAATGAACATCGGCCCGGGCAAGCCACTGGCCCTGTTCCTGAAGAACGCCAGCGCCGAAGACCTGCGCCGCCTCAACGAAAACGAGGCGCTGCTCAAGAAACTGGCGAAGCTCGAGTCGGTGACGGTCCTGGCAACCGGCGAAGAGGCGCCGCTGTCGGCCACCGCCCTGGTCGGCGAGATGGAAGTGCTGGTGCCGATGGCGGGCCTGATCGACAAGGCCGCGGAACTGGCGCGCCTGGACAAGGAAATCCTGCGCCTCAAAGGCGAAGTACAGCGGGTCGGCGGCAAGCTGTCCAACGCCGGCTTCGTTGACAAGGCGCCAGCCGAAGTCATCGAGAAGGAACGGGCCAAACTGGCCGAGGCGGAACAGGCCTTGGGCAAGCTGGCCGAGCAGCATGGGCGGATCTCCAGCCTGTAACGGCGGTTCGCAATGAAAAGGGAGGTCCCGTTGGACCTCCTTTTTTATGCCCGTCATTTTCTAGCAGACAATGAACATTCCTTGTGGGAGCGGGCTTGCTCGCGAAAGCAGTGGGTCAGCTTACCTCTGCTTTGAATGTACCGACGCCTTCGCGAGCAAGCCCGCTCCCACAATTTGATCCGCGCTACCATCAAGACCGGGCCGGATGTGGGACAATGCCCGCCACTTTTTGAGCCACCCCCGAATCGACCCGCCCATGACCGCCCCTCGCGCACCAAAACCTACCCGCCAGAAGCCCAAGCCCGCCGTCGAGGCCAAACCCGTGGCGCCGCGGGAGAAGGCCAGCCTGCACCCGCGTAACCGTCACCAGGGCCGCTACGACTTCCCCGCGTTGATCAAGTCCACGCCTGAATTGGCCAAGTTCGTGATCATCAACCCCTATGGCAAGGAAAGCATCGACTTTGCCAGCCCCGACGCCGTGCGGGTGTTCAACCGGGCGTTGCTCAAAGCTTTCTATGGCATCGCCCACTGGGATATCCCGGCCGACTACCTGTGCCCGCCGGTGCCCGGTCGGGCGGACTATGTGCACTTCCTCGCCGATTTGCTCGCCAGCCACAATGTAGGTGAAATCCCCCGCGGGGCGGCAGTCAAGGTGTTGGACATTGGCACCGGCGCCAACTGTGTCTATCCGCTGATCGGTTACAGCGACTACCGCTGGCACTTCCTCGGCTCGGAGATCGACCCGACGGCCATCGCCTCAGCCAAGGCCATCGTCCAGTCCAATGGCTTGAACAAGGCCATCCAGTTGCGCCAGCAAGCCAACCGCAAGCAGATCCTCCTGGGCCTGCTGGAAGACGGCGAACGGTTCGACCTGACGATGTGCAACCCGCCGTTCCACGCCTCCCTGGAGGAAGCCACCAAGGGTAGCCAGCGCAAGTGGCGGGCGCTGGGCAAGGCCGATCCGAAGCGCAAGCTGCCGGTGCTGAATTTTGGCGGTCAGGCTGCGGAGTTGTGGTGCGAGGGCGGGGAAGCCCGGTTCGTGACGCAACTGATCGGCGAGAGTGCGCAGGTGGCCGGGCAGGTGCTGTGGTTCAGCACCCTGGTATCAAAGGCGTCGAACCTGCCAGCGATTCAAACCGCGCTGAAAAAGGCCGGCGCGCTGCACAGCCAGGTGGTGGAGATGTCCCAGGGCCAGAAGCAGAGTCGTTTCGTGGCCTGGACCTTCCAGACTGAGGCGCAGCAACAAGCTTGGCGCCAGTCGCGCTGGGTCCGCAAGGATTAGAAAGATACGGCTCTACTGTAGGAGCTGCCGAGCGAAGCGAGGCTGCGATCTTTTGATCTTTCGCCTGAGATTCAACGGTCAGGGGAAAGATCGTAGCCTCGCTTCGCTCGGCAGCGCCTACCGGTGATTTTCAAGGCAATAAAAAACCGTGCCCGGATCGCTCCGAGGCACGGTTTTTTTTACTGCGGTCTTACTTGTTGACCGCGTCGGTCAGGCCTTTGGCCACAACCAGCTTGATCACTTTCTTGGCAGCGATTTCGATGGCAGCGCCAGTCGAAGGGTTACGGCCGGTACGGGCAGGACGCTCGGTGACTTTCAGCTTGCCAACACCTGGCAGAGTGATTTCGCCGCCATTTTCCAGCTGATCGGCAACGACTTGGCCCAGTTGGTCCAGCAGCGAACGCACGGTAGCTTTTGGTGCGTCTACAGATTCAGCCAAATCAGCGATCAGTTGGTCTTTAGTAAGAGCCATGTAGTGTTCCTTCCCTATCAAATTCATATGGATTGCAGAGTGCAGTGTCAGCCATCGAGCCCGATCTCTGTTGATCAGGCACCCTCGGCAATCACCGCGACGGATCGGGGTAATAGATGCCGAAAACCGGGTTTGGTTCGACCTGACAGATGCTGAATGCACGCTTAACGCAGTGACATCGCGTAAGACCGGGCAAAACTAGCACAACGCCTCTGAAATATCCGCTTCTAGCTACCCATTTGGTCAGCTTTCTTGCGCTAAAACGTTAAAAAAATGCATATAGGCTGTCGGACGGGTCTGAAAGGGCCTTTGCCGGGTTCCAAAACCAGTGATTGCGGTACACTGGGCCCTTTTTCGGGGCGCGCGTCCTCCTCTCTTTCATCAGCCGAGAAATCCATGCCGATCCGTCATTGCATCGTCCACCTGATCGACAAAAAACCCGACGGCACCCCTGCTGTGCTCCATGCCCGCGACTCCGAACTGGCAGAGTCCGCGGCCATCGAGAACATGCTCGCCGACCTCAACGAGAGCTATAACGCCAAGCAAGGCAAGGCCTGGGGCTTTTTCCATGCCGAGTCCGGGGCGCATCCGTTCAGCGGCTGGCTGAAGGAGTATTTGGACGGTGGCAAGGATTTCACCGCGTTCAGTCGGGTGGCGGTGGAACACCTGCAAAAACTGATGGAAGAGTCCAACCTGTCGGTGGGCGGTCACGTACTGTTCGCCCATTACCAGCAAGGCATGACCGATTACCTGGCCATCGCCCTGCTGCATCACAGTGAAGGCGTGGCGGTGACCGATGAGCTGGACGTGACCCCGTCCCGCCACCTGGACCTGGGCCAATTGCACCTGGCGGCGCGAGTCAACGTGTCGGAATGGCAGAACAACAAGCAATCCAAGCAGTACATCTCGTTCATCAAGGGCAAGAACGGCAAGAAGGTCTCGGAATACTTCCGTGACTTCATCGGCTGCCAGGAAGGTGTCGACGGCCCCGGCGAGACCCGCACCCTGCTCAAGGCCTTCAGTGACTTCGTCGAAAGCGAAGACCTGCCTGAAGACGATGCCCGGGAAAAAACCAAGACCCTGGTCGACTACGCCAGCAGCCAGGCCAAGCTCGGCGAGCCGATGGGCCTGGAAGAACTCTCCGAACTGATCGATGAAGAACGCCCGAAAGCCTTCTACGATCACATCCGCAACAAGGACTATGGCCTATCGCCAGAAATCCCCGCCGATAAACGCACGCTCAACCAGTTCCGCCGCTTCACCGGCCGCGCCGAAGGCTTGTCCATCAGCTTCGAAGCGCACCTGCTGGGCTCCAAGATCGAGTATGACGAGGAAGCCGGTACGCTGATCATCAAGGGCCTGCCCACGTCGCTGACCGACCAGCTCAAGCGTCGTAATTGATGTTGGGTGGGGTGCTGAAGAAATTCCTGCTGATTCTGCTGGTGGTGGTGGCCTATCAGAACTGGGGCAAGATCGAGCGGATGTTCAACCCCTCGCAGAGGGTTCCCGAGCAGATTCTCAGCCACGCCCGCGTCGTGCTGTATGCCACCGACTGGTGCGGCTACTGCAAGGCCACCCGGCGGTTCCTGGATGAGAAAGGCGTGCCATTTCACGAGTTCGATATCGAGAAGGACAGCGAGGCGCGCAAGGCTTATGAGGCGCTGGGTGGCCGGGGAATTCCGATCCTGGATGTGAACGGCACGTTGATTCGTGGGTATGAGCCGGAGAATATTCTCAGGGCATTGTCCGCGATATAGGTTGTCCGGCAAGGATGGTGCAGGATTTGAAGGCCTAATCGCGAGCAGGCTCCCACATTGATTCGCGGCGGACATAAATCCGATGATCACCGCAGATCCAGTGTGGGAGCGAGCCTGCTCGCGATAGCGGTGGACCAGCCACCTCCTTAGGGAAGGTCAGACCGCCTCGATCCGGAAGCCAAGCCGCGGAAAGTGCACGTGCACCACCCCGCCACGCGCATCTTCGCGACGCAGAATCAATTCCTCGCTACCGGCAAACATCAACTCCCCAGCCACCGGATCAACGCCATAGTCCGTCGCGGCGATACTCACCTGTTGCCCTGCCGTGAACCCGTTCGGCTCGTCGAATGTCTCATCCGGCAGCGCGGCCGGCGTAGCGTTGCGGGCAACGTCCAAGGCCTCTTCGGCACTCATCTGGCTCGACGCGCCATGGCCGAAACCCAGCACCCGTGCCAGCCATGCCGAAACAGCCGGATACGCATCCACCAGCGGCGAGGTGACCGGAGTGCCCTTGAGAAACCACAGTGGATGGGCCATGGCGAAGTCGGCAATCGACGGATCACCCAACAGGAAATCGCCCTCCTCGCGCTGCAACTGCTGCTCAAGGCGCGCCATGATCGTCGGCCATTGGTGCTTGGCCTGCTCGGCGGTCAGGCGCGTGGCCGTGCCGCCACTGAACAGGCCGGCGCGGTCGCTGATGAACGCCTTGATCGCCTCAGGCGATAGCTTGGCGAACCGCACCGCCACCGATTCAGGCTGGAACACCAGACTCACCGCATGCTGGAACACCACCGAATCGGCCCACGCCGCAAAGGACGCGGCAAGCATTTCCCGGCCTTCGGGGAACAGCGCCGGCGAGGCTTTTTCCTGCTCCAGGCGGCGGGCCATCAGCGAGGTATCGCAATAGATATCCGCGCCGACCTGCATTACCGGCGTCTTGCGATAGCCACCCGTCAGCGCCGTCAGGTCAGGCTTGGGCATCATCGGCGGGATGCTCACCGAACGCCAGGACAGTCCTTTGAAACCCAGCAGCAGCCGGGCTTTTTCCGCGAAAGGAGACGTTGGGTAATGATGAAGGATCAGCTCTGACATGAGATTAACCACTGCAGGAATGAAGTCTTACAGCTTAGCGTGCCTGACCGGGACAGCCTACCGGCCTGATAAAGGTCCATCAGCCCGGCTGATGTAGCGACAACACACTGGCCACCAGGCATTCCTTGGCGCTTTTCTTGAGCTTTTTGATCAGTCGCTCCTGGCGCAGGGCCTCGCCCTTGTCGCGACAAGCCTCGGTGTACACCAAAGCCACTGCTGGGCTGGACAGGAAGAAGCGTGCCCCCTTGCCGCTCTGATGCTTGGCGAAACGCCGCACCGGATCATCACTGATGCCGCAGTACAGCGAACCGTTGGCGGCCCGCACCAGGTAGACGAACCAGGGCTTGCCCGGTTCGGCGGGGCCTTGAGCAGGCAGATCGAGAGAAGGGTCGGCAGTCGTCACAAGCTGTTCAACAGGTCGGCAAAGACAAGCCGCAATCTTATCAGCGACTGGCCTGGAACGCCCGCAACCCCTTGAGTGCCTGGGCCCTGACGGCATTGCGCACCAGCGGTGTCCAGCCCAGCAGCAGGCCCTTGGTGCCCAGCGCCTGGCGAGACCAGCGCCACAGATCGAAGCTGTCGTGGTGTTCGCAGATCTTGCCGTCGCGAAAAACGAAGCGCGCCTGAATGTCATTGATCACGATGTTGCCGGTCTGGCTGAACAGGTACGTCGCCACCCAATGCGCACCACCGGTACGCTCATCGCTGTGCACGTTATCGAAGGTCAGGGAAAAGTCCTTGGCCCGGGTCGTCAACATGCGCCACATATCGCCGGCATCGCGCCCGCGCAGTTCGCCGAACGCCGGGTCGCTGAACAGCACGTCGTCGGTGTAGCAAGCGCTCATGGCTTCGGCGTCCAGGCGCTGGAACGCCTGATAAAAACGGAAGATCAAGGCGTTGTGGGCATCACTCATGGACAGGCTCCGAAAAATGTTTCAGTAGGCCTGCACGATAATCGGCCACCGTCGGGAAGACTATCGTCATTCGCCATGAGAATGATATCAACGAAGGTCTGTGAGCCTCTCGCTGCTGACCCCCACGTACAACGCCCGGCCCGCACCGATGCCCGCAATGATCGCCCCCAGGCCAACCAGGCCGAAGATCCAGCCCAGGGCGCTCCAACCGCCGGTCAAGTCGTGGACCACACCCACCGCGAACGGCCCCAGCGACGCCAGCGTATAGCCGAAGCCCTGAGCCATGCTGGACAGGTTGGCGGCCACGTGGGCGTCCCGCGAGCGCAACACGATCAGGGTGAGCGCCAGGCTGAATGATCCGCCCTGCCCCAGGCCCAGCAGGATCGCCCACCCCCACAAGCCATCGAGCGGAGCGTAGAGGCAGCCGAACAACCCGCCCAGGACCATGAGCATGACGATCACGATGGCCAGGCGCTGGTCCTTGCCGCGTGTGGCCAACCAGGGCGCCGCGAGGGAACTGATCAACTGCACGATGACCGAACCGGACAGCACGAGCCCGGCCTGGGTCGGGGTCAGGCCACGTCCAATCAGGATCGACGGCAGCCAGCCAAAGACGATGTAGGCCAGGGACGATTGCAGCCCCATGTACAACGTCACTTGCCAGGCCAAGGGATCACGCAGCAAGCCGCGAACCCGGTACGCCACTTGGTGGGCACCGTGTTTCTCACCCACTTGCGGTAACCAGAACACCGCGGCCAGCAGCGCCGGGACCGCCCAGAACCCCAGCCCCAAGGCCCAGCTGTGGCCAAGGTGCTCGCTCAGCGGCACCGTCGCCCCGGCCGCCATCGCCGCGCCCAGGCATAAAGCCATGGTGTAGACGCCGGTCATGGCGCCAGCCTGTTTGGTGAAGTCGCGCTTGACGATGCCCGGCAGCAGCACGCCGATCACACCGATACTCGCGCCGGCCAGGATGCTGCCGACAAACAGCCCGACCTGACCGAAGGCGCTGCGCAACACAATCCCACCCGCCAGCGTCAACAAGATCCCCAGCACCACGCGCTCGGCACCGAAGCGCCGCGCCAGCACCGGTGCCAGCGGCGCGAACAGGCCCAGGCAAAGCACAGGCAATGTGGTCAGCAAACCGGCCTGGGCCGCCGACAGGCCGAGGTTTGCTGACACTTCGCTGAGCAACGGCGCCATGCTCGACAACGCCGGACGCAAGTTCAGCGCCACCAGGATCAACCCGAGCAGCAACAGCCAGGGACGATGCACCAACGGATGGCGCTGCTGGGCCTGCTCGTCAT
Source organism: Pseudomonas sp. RL_105y_Pfl2_101 (assembly GCF_963970585.1). Classification (NCBI taxonomy): domain Bacteria; kingdom Pseudomonadati; phylum Pseudomonadota; class Gammaproteobacteria; order Pseudomonadales; family Pseudomonadaceae; genus Pseudomonas; species Pseudomonas sp. RL_105y_Pfl2_101. The sequence continues at coordinate 97,820 of NZ_CAXAPG010000014.1, read as the reverse complement.
CGGCTTCGGCATCGATCAGCAATTCTTCGAGTTCGGCGGCGCGTTTGGGCGCCGTCAAAGGGGTGCGGTCAAGCGGATCGCGGGACATGGAAAGCTCTGCTTCAGGGTTCATTGATCAACTGCCGGCACAGGGCCTTGGCCTGCTCCGGGTCTTGGCGTTCGACGGCTTCGAGGATTTCGACGTGCAGGTCGAACACATGTTGATGGCGGGGAATGATGTTGAGGCTCTGGCGCAACTGTGCACCGAGCACGGCGGAAAAGTCGCGATAGGGTTCACTGGGCGCGGGGTCGTCATCACGGGCTGAATTTTCTGACAGATTAGTCAGCTTCTTGTGGGACGGCAACCGCCTAAGGTCAATATGAGGGAAAAGGAGCGAAATTTTCGATTGGTCAAAATTACCCTTTATGGGTAACTTCAAGGACAAGGCACACCGTTCAATGGAAAAGAACACACCCCATTACGCCTTGGTGGCGATACAGGCGGATGTCAGGCGGCTTAAAGGGATAGCTTTCACCAGCACTGGGAAGAACACTGCTCGGACGCTCGGTTTAAACGTCTCGGACATGCAGCAGGTCATCCATGGGCTTGAGCGAAAACAGTTCTACAAATCGATGACCGCCTATGACGATCATCGAGTCTGGCATGACGTCTACCACGCCAATTCACACGGCCTGGAGATTTACCTGAAGGTGACGTAGCGCCCCAGCGGAGGCCCACCGGTAATTTCCTTCAAGGAGAAAAACTCATGAAACACCAGCAATGCTTCAGCTGTGGTGCCCCGGAGGGCATGTTGCATTTCGAAGGTCGCGGCGAAACCATGAGCGTCAAGGGACTGGAACGCCGGGTCGATGACTTGTCTGGCTGGGAATGTCAGATGTGCGGCGAAGTCGAGCTCGATTCAAGCTGCTCGGACCGCTACGACCACGCGGGTGATGAGCTGGTCAATGCGGCCAGGCGAATGATCGGCGAAGAGATCAAACGTGTCCGGCGCAAACTGCATCTATCGCAAAAGGAAGCGGTACTGCTGCTATCGGGCGGTGGACACAATGCGTTTTCCCGCTACGAGCGCGGCGAAGTAGTGCCACCCAAGGCGTTGATCTTGCTGATGCGCCTGCTTGATCGCTATCCGCATTTGCTTGCCGATGCCCATGCCTTCGCTGAAGACGCAGACTTGCGGCAATTCAAAACGACGGTGCACAAGGAACACGAGACCCTCACGGCTTGCTGAGCGGCCCATTAAAAACAAACCCGGACAAGTCCGGGTTTATTTCACTGCCTAAGACCGGATCAATGCAGGATCTGGCTCAGGAACAGCTTGGTACGCTCATTCTGCGGGTTGTCGAAGAAGTCGTTCGGCGCGGCCTGTTCGACGATTTCACCTTTGTCCATGAAGATCACGCGGTTGGCCACGGTGCGGGCAAAACCCATCTCGTGGGTCACGCAGAGCATGGTCATGCCGTCTTCGGCCAGGCCGATCATGGTGTCCAGTACCTCTTTCACCATTTCCGGGTCGAGGGCCGAGGTCGGCTCGTCGAACAGCATGATTTTCGGCTTCATGCACAGCGCACGGGCGATGGCCACGCGCTGTTGCTGACCGCCGGAGAGTTGGCCCGGGTACTTATGCGCCTGCTCTGGGATGCGCACGCGCTCCAGGTAGTGCATGGCGATTTCCTCGGCCTTGCGCTTGGGCATCTTACGAACCCACATCGGCGCCAGGGTGCAGTTCTGCAGGATGGTCAGGTGCGGGAACAGGTTGAAGTGCTGGAACACCATGCCGACTTCACGGCGGATCGCTTCGATCTGCTTGAGGTCGTTGGTCAGTTCCACACCGTCGACCACGATACGGCCCTGCTGGTGCTCTTCCAGGCGGTTGAGGCAGCGGATGGTGGTGGACTTGCCGGAGCCCGACGGGCCGCACAACACGATACGCTCGCCCTGCTGGACGTTCAGGTTGATGTCTTTCAACACGTGGAACTGGCCGTACCACTTGTTTACGCCCTGCATCTGAATAATGCCTTCAGGGCTCACAGGCTGTTTGATCGCTTCACTCATGAGTCAACTCCTAACGCTTGTGGCCAGTGTCCAGCTTGCGTTCCAAATGCATGGAATAGCGGGACATACCAAAACAGAAAATCCAGAACACCAGGGCGGCGAACACATAGCCTTCAGTCGCCATGCCCAGCCATTTCGGGTCGGCGGCGGCTTGCTTCACGCTGTTGAGCAGGTCGAACAGACCGATGATGATCACCAGGCTCGTGTCCTTGAACAATGCAATGAAGGTGTTGACGATACCCGGAATCACCAGCTTCAGGGCTTGCGGCAAAATCACCAGGCCCATGCTGCGCCAGTAACCCAGGCCCATTGCCGCAGCCGCTTCGTACTGACCCTTGGGAATGGCTTGCAGGCCACCGCGCACCACTTCGGCCACGTAGGCCGACTGGAACAGGATCACCCCGATCAGCGCCCGCAGCAGCTTATCGAAGTTCATGCCTTCGGGCAGGAACAGCGGCAGCATCACCGACGACATGAACAGTACAGTGATCAACGGCACGCCGCGCCAGAACTCGATGAACGTCACGCAGACGACGCGAATCGCTGGCATGTTCGAGCGCCGACCCAGGGCCAGGACGATACCCAGCGGCAATGCACCGGCGATACCGACGGTGGCAATCACCAGGGTCAGCATCAGGCCGCCCCATTGGCTGGTTGCCACGGTCTTCAGGCCGAATACGCCACCGTGCAGCAGGCACCAGGCGATGATCGGGTACAGTACCAGAAAGCTCAGGCCGTAGACCGCCTTACGCGGGAAGCGCGAGATGAACAGCGGCGCAACACCGAGCACGGCCAGCCACACGGTCAGATCAACGCGCCAGCGCAGGCCCGTCGGGTAATAGCCGTACATGAACTGGCCGAAACGCTGCTGGACGAACACCCAGCAGGCGCCGTCCTTGGTGCAGTCGGCCTGCGTGGTGCCGACCCAGTTGGCATCGAGGATCGCCCAACTGAGGATCGGCGGGACCACCAGGTAAATCAGGTAGAAGGCGAACAGCGTCAGCAGCGTATTGAGCCAGCTGGAGAACATGTTCGCGCGCATCCATGCCACCGGCCCGAACACTTTGCTCGGCGGCGGCATATCAGGTTTGAAAGTATGGGATGTCATGCGCTTTTCCTCACCGCTCGATCAGCGCAATGCGCTTGTTGTACCAGTTCATCAGCAAGGAAATGCTGATACTGATCGCCAGGTACACGCTCATGGTGATCGCGATCACCTCGATGGCCTGGCCGGTCTGGTTCAACACCGTGCCGGCAAACAGCGAAACCATTTCCGGGTAACCGATACCGGCCGCCAGCGAAGAGTTCTTCGCCAGGTTCAGGTATTGGCTGGTCAGCGGTGGGATGATCACACGCATGGCTTGCGGGATAATCACCTTGCGCAGGGTCGGCCCGTTGCGCAGGCCCAGCGAGTGAGCCGCCTCGGTCTGACCATGGCTCACCGACTTGATGCCCGAACGCACGATTTCGGCGATGAACGCCGCGGTGTACACCGTCAGCGCCAGGGTCAAGGCCAGCAATTCCGGGATCAGCACCCAACCACCGACGAAGTTGAAGCCTTGCAGCGTCGGCATTTCCCAACGCACAGGCGCGCCGAAGATGAGGGTGCACAGTGCCGGGATTGCCAGAAACAGCGCCAGGCCAACCCAGAATTTGTGGAACGGCTCGCCGGTTGCTTCGAAACGCTTATTCGCCCAGCGCGTCATCAGCACTACGGCAACGATGGCCAGCACGACGCTGACCACAAACGGCCAGTACCCGTCCGCAATCAGCGCGCCCGGCATGTTCAAACCCCGGCTGCTGACAAAGAAAGCGTCGCCGAAGTTATGGGCGGCCCGCGGCCCCGGCATGGTCAGGAACACCGCGAAGTACCAGAACAGGATCTGTAGCAGCGGCGGGATGTTGCGGAAAACCTCCACATAAACCGTCGCTACTTTGGCGATGATCCAGTTTTTCGACAGTCGGGCCACACCGACGATGAAACCGAGAATCGTCGCCAGGATGACACCGATGAATGTCACCAGCAGCGTATTGAGCAGCCCGATGACAAAGACGCGGGCATAACTGTCCGCCTCGGTATAGTCGATCAGGGTTTGAGCGATGCCGAAACCGGCACTACGCTCCAAGAAGCTGAAACCGGAAGTGATGCCCCGGTGCTCGAGGTTGGTCTGCGTGTTATCGAACAGAAACCAACCCAGCGAAATAACCGCCACGATGGTGACGATCTGAAATACCCACGCACGCACTCGTGGATCGCTGAGGCTGAGCCTCTGCTTAGGTGCGCCGATTGAATTTTGCATGAAGTGCCCCGCAAAGAATGGAACAGAACATCACCCGGTGGTTGGCCCACCGGGTGACAGAACCATCAGCGCACTGGTGGTGCGTATTGAATGCCGCCGTTGGTCCACAGCGCGTTCAAGCCGCGATCGATTTCCAGCGCGGTGCCTTTGCCGAGGTTGCGCTCGAACACTTCACCGTAGTTGCCGACTTGCTTGACGATCTGCACGACCCAGTCTTTCGGCAGTTTCAGGTCCTTGCCGTACTCACCGTCGGCACCGAGCATACGAGCCACATCAGGGTTCTTGGTGGACTTGGCTTCAGCCTCGACGTTTTTCGAAGTGATGCCGGCTTCTTCAGCATTGAGCATGGCGTAGCCAGTCCAACGCACAACGGCCAGCCACTCGTCATCGCCATTACGCACGACCGGGCCCAGGGGCTCCTTGGAGATGGTTTCCGGCAGAACCACATAGTCCTTCGGCGAAGCCAGCTTGCTGCGCTGGGCGAACAGCTGGGACTTGTCGGAGGTCAGTACGTCGCAACGGCCAGATTCCAGCGACTTGGCGCTTTCATCGGAGGTGTCGAAGGTGATCGGGGTGTATTTAAGGCCGTTGCCGCGGAAGTAGTCGGAAACGTTCAGTTCGGTGGTGGTACCGGCCTGGATGCAGATGGTTGCACCGTCCAGTTCCTTGGCGCTCTTGACGCCCAGCTTTTGGTTTACCAGGAAGCCGATGCCGTCGTAATAAGTAATGAAGCCTGGGAACTTCAGGCCCATGCCCGAGTCACGGGAACTGGTCATGGTGGTGTTGCGCGACAGGATGTCAATTTCACCAGACTGCAGTGCGGTGAAACGCTCCTTGGCGTTCAGTTGGCTGAATTTCACTTTGTTCGCGTCGCCGAAGACGGCGGCGGCCACAGCACGACAGAAGTCAGCGTCGATGCCCAGGATCTTGCCGGTCGAATCAGGCACCGAGAAACCCGGCAGGCCATCACTCACACCACATTGCACAAAACCTTTCTTCTGCACGGCATCCAGAGTTGCACCCGCCTGAGCGAACCCGCTGACACCAAGTACTGCTGCTGCAGTCACGACGGCCAGGGTGGATTTCAGTAACTTCATTCAAACCTCCAGTTTTGCTCTTGTTGTGTCGGAGCTCGAGCCCTGTCGCACCCTTTTGGGGCATTGCCGACCCTTGTTGGCTTTTTTTAGGGTCAACCGACGTCTGGACCTTCGCTATGAGTCTAATAATGAGGATGTCCGTAAACAGTGGTCATGCCCATCTCTCACCAATCGGCCGAACGGGCTGTAGCCCTTCACGTTCGCGAAGCCCGTAGCGGCTGTTGGCGAACATTCATCACCGGATTTCTGATATCCCATGCGTAGCGGTGAACTGATAGTGTTACCGCACAGCGTAAGAATCATCACTCAGGTACACACATAGCAAAGCCCGTACCAGACCGCTGCGCTTAGCCCTTGGAAAACACGTCAAGACAAAAACTTTCAACGTTGCGACATCTAATTAACTGAGACACCGGGCACGCACTGTAATAACGCACTGATTGGGCGCGCCCGCACAGATTTGGAGCACAACCATGACCGACCCCCTGATTCTCGAGCCCGAAAGCACCGCCGACGCGTGTGTTATCTGGCTCCACGGCCTGGGCGCCGATCGTTTTGATTTCCTGCCGGTCGCCGAAATCCTGCAGCACAGTTTGCTCAGCACACGTTTCGTTCTACCCCAGGCACCGACCCAACCAGTTACGATCAACGGCGGCTACGCCATGCCCAGTTGGTACGACATCCGGGCCTTGAGCCCGGCGCGGGCCATTGACGAACAGCAACTCGAAGTCTCGGCACAACGGGTCATCGATTTGATCGAAACCCAGCGAGCCTGCGGAATAGACGCCTCGCGAATTTTTTTGGCGGGTTTCTCCCAGGGCGGCGCGGTGGTCTATCACACGGCATTCGTGAAATGGCAGGGGCCTCTGGGCGGCGTGGTCGCACTGTCTACTTATGCACCGACTTTCAGCGATGAACTGCAATTGTCGGCCAGCCAGCAACGCATTCCGGTCCTGGCGCTGCACGGGCAATACGACGAAGTGGTACTCAACCCCATGGGCCGAACCGCGAAAGAGTATTTAACGCAACATGGTGTCACCGTGATATGGCAAGAATACCCAATGGGCCACGAAGTGTTACCCGAAGAGATCCGCGACATCGGCACCTGGCTGGCCGAGCGGTTGCGCTAATGAGGCTGATCACCACACCGGTCCTTTGACGATCACACTACGCCGCGCCCGTTTCTTGCATTACACTGGCCGGCGTACATTCCTTAACCAATCGATGAGATGACCGTGCTCAAAGCACTCAAGAAGATGTTCGGTAAAAGCGAGGCCGAGCAACTCGCGCCTGGCTCCACTGCGCCGACCCACGGCCCGAGCCGTACCGATGCACAACAACCGCGCCGCACTGCACCTGTTGCAGGCGCGACAAAAGAGTCGGTGACGCCGCCGACCGCCCAGCCTGTCACCGCCCCGGCAGCGGAAAAGCCACGCAACGAAGCCCCCAGGCCACGGCGTGAACGCGCACCGAAACCGCCGGTCGTCGCCTGGAAGCTTGAGGACTTCGTCGTAGAACCCCAGGAAGGCAAGACCCGCTTCCACGACTTCAAGCTCGCCCCGGAACTGATGCATGCCATCCAGGACCTGGGTTTCCCGTATTGCACGCCGATCCAGGCGCAGGTGCTGGGCTTCACCCTCGCGGGCAAAGACGCCATCGGTCGCGCCCAGACCGGCACCGGCAAGACCGCCGCGTTTCTGATCTCCATCATCACCCAGTTGCTCCAGACCCCGCCGCCCAAGGAACGCTACATGGGCGAGCCACGGGCGCTGATCATCGCGCCGACCCGCGAGCTGGTGGTGCAGATCGCCAAGGATGCCGCCGACCTGACCAAGTACACCGGCCTGAACGTCATGACGTTCGTGGGCGGCATGGACTTCGACAAGCAACTCAAGCACCTCGAAGCCCGCCACTGCGACATTCTGGTCGCCACGCCGGGCCGCCTGCTGGACTTCAACCAGCGCGGCGACGTGCACCTGGACATGGTCGAAGTGATGGTCCTGGACGAAGCCGACCGCATGCTCGACATGGGCTTCATCCCCCAAGTACGCCAGATCATTCGCCAGACCCCACCGAAAAGCGAACGCCAGACCCTGCTGTTCTCCGCCACCTTCACCGAAGACGTGATGAACCTGGCCAAGCAGTGGACCACCGACCCCGCCATCGTCGAGATCGAAGCCGAGAACGTCGCCAGCGAAAACGTCGAGCAACACATCTACGCAGTCGCCGGTGCCGACAAGTACAAGCTGCTCTACAACCTGGTCAACGACAACGGTTGGGAACGGGTGATGGTGTTCGCCAACCGCAAGGATGAAGTGCGGCGTATCGAAGAACGCCTGGTGCGCGATGGCGTCAACGCGGCCCAGCTCTCGGGCGACGTGCCGCAACACAAGCGCATCAAGACCCTCGAAGGCTTCCGCGAAGGCAAGATCCGTGTATTGGTCGCCACTGACGTGGCCGGTCGCGGCATCCACATCGACGGCATCAGCCACGTGATCAACTTCACCCTGCCGGAAGTGCCGGACGACTACGTGCACCGCATCGGCCGTACCGGTCGCGCCGGGGCCGCCGGGGTTTCGATCAGCTTCGCTGGTGAAGATGACTCTTATCAGTTGCCGTCGATCGAGGCGCTGCTGGGTCGCAAGATCAGTTGTGAAATGCCACCGACGCATTTGTTGCGACCGGTTGAGCGCAAGCGCCCTTAACCGTCTCTCATCGAGTAGGAGGCGGATTCACATCCGCCGTCCTCTCACACCACCGTACGTACGGTTCCGTATACGGCGGTTCAGGTTATACGGTTAAGTCGGTTTATCGTGTCCAGTATCGAGACCAGGCCGAAGTTGTCCCATCGTTTCTTCGCCAGCGCCTGATTCATATGTGACGCTCCCGAGTTCCACCATGGGCCGCGGCCATTGAACGCTGATTTGCAGGCCCGCTCCTCTTTGAGTCCCAGGCGCATCAGGTTGCGTGCCCTCGTGGAGGGCCACTTCCATTGACGCCAGAGGACGCAGCGAAGCTTGCGCCGCACCCAGCCGTCCAGTTCTTCAAGTGGCCTTCTGCTTCGGCTAAGCTGGAAATAGCCCGCCCAACCACGTAGTACCGGATTTATTCGCTCGATGATCGTAGCCATCTTGCAACCCTGTGCGCCGTGCAGCAGCTCTCTGAGCCGATCACGCAAGCGATTCAGGCTCATCGTTGCTACTTTCAGATTCGGCTGTTTATGCCAGCTCATCCCGTAACCCAAATAATCACAGACCCATGGCCGCGCCACACGGCTCTTTTCCCGATTCAGCGTTAGTTTCAAACGCTGATTCAGGAAGCGCTCAACCCCGGCCAGCACTCGTTCGCCAGCACGGCGACTGCGCACATAAATGTTCGCATCGTCGGCATAACGCACGAAGCGATGACCCCGCCGTTCCAGTTCGCGATCGAGTTCGTTGAGCAGGATGTTCGACAGCAACGACGAGAGCGGGCCGCCTTGTGGCGTCCCTTCCTGCCGTCGGCTGACGAGTCCGCCTGACATCGTTCCCGCTTCGAGATAGCGACGGATCAGTCTGAGCACACGCTTGTCTTCGATTTGACGCTCGATGTAGGCCATCAATACATCGTGATTGACCCGGTCAAAGAACTTTTCCAGATCAAGTTCCACGCACCAGCGGTGACCCACCACCACATGGGCACGGGCAGTTTCAATGGCTTGATGAGCGTTTCTACCCGGACGAAAACCGTAGCTGTAGTCCGAGAACAGAGGGTCGAAGATCGGCGTGAGCTGTTGCAGCAGGGCCTGCTGGATCAGGCGATCCACGACACAGGGTATGCCCAACTGCCGTGTTCCACCTTTGGGTTTTGGGATTTCAACAGCGCGCACACCTTGCCGGTGATACGCGCCGGCCAGCAACCGAGCCTTGAGAGTCGGCCAATACTGTTTCGTGTAGTCCGCCAGTTGATCGACCTTCATGCCATCGGCACCCGGTGCGCCCTTGTTGCTGACCACTCGTCGATAAGCACGCCTGAGGTTGGCCGGTGCAAGCACCCGCTCCATCAGCGTGTCCGGCTCCGCGTTCGTCCACGTCACAGACGCCGTCGATGCCTGCGCACTGCCAGCCGCAAACCCTGGATTCCGTCCAGAGCCTGGGGTTACAGCCCTCTTGTGGAGAGATTTCTGCTTTTCTGACATTCGACGAGACTCTGACGCCTACTGGCGGCATAACCTGTTCGGCCCTTGGTGACAGAGTCATTCGTCACTTACCACGGCCTCGGCTGACTTCTGCACGCTCATCCCGCCGCCTCTCGACGCTCGGTAGCACACTGGCAAGCGTGCAGATCTCCCAGGGTAATTCGCGCGACCTTCCTGCTTATGCCTGTCGGATATACGTCACACGTTCTGTGCAAGTATCGGGCTTTGACGATTGTGGCCGTCTTACCCCACTGTGCCGCCTCATCCGCTTCCTATTCGTCAGGCCAGCATTTTGCCTCGGGCTTCCTTCAGATTCGCAGTCACCCGCGACACCCTTGCCTCTGGCTAACACTTCCCCTTGCCGGGTGTGTAGAGGACTTTCACCTCCAAGTCGTTCGGCTCACCACCATAGTGAGCTGAACAGCGCCAGTCACGGCACTACGCGCCATGCCTGGCGCACCACAGAAAAAGCGCAGCCAGACAGGCTGCGCTTTTTTTGCCTCGGGATATTGCCCAACAAAACTAAAAGTCCATAATAGACAAAATAGTTTATAAAAGCGCTCCGGAGTCCACGATGTCCAGCACGCCTTATGTCATCACCCAAGCCCAGGCCCGAGAACTGCTCGGGCAAATCGACGTACCGCACATCCTGCGCAAGCTGTTCCGCGACCTCGCCGCCGGACAAGCAGTGCAGCCGCCCCAGCAACTGGTGGTATTTCCCCAGGGCGCCGGGGACTTCATCAACTACCTCGGGGTGCTGGCTGAAGACCAGGTCTACGGGGTCAAGACCTCGCCCTACATCGTGCGCGAGCAAGGCCCGCTGGTGACCGCCTGGACCTTGCTGATGTCGATGCAGACCGGCCAGCCGCTGCTGCTGTGCGATGCCGCCGAGTTGACCACCGCCCGCACCGCTGCCACCACGGCTGTTGCCGTCGATGCCCTCGCCCCGCACAACGCCCGGCGCCTGGCGGTCATTGGCAGCGGTGCCGTGGCGCGGGCACACGTGCAATACGTCAAGGGCCTGCGGGACTGGCAAGCGATCAGCCTCTATTCACCAGGCCTGAAGACCAAGTCAGCGCAAGCACTTGCCTCCATCACCGGCCTGGACCCACGCCTGCACATCGCCGACTCCCTTGAAGCCGCGCTGCATGACGCCGACGTGGTGATGCTCTGCACCTCGTCCGCCAAAGCGGTACTCGACCCGCAGACCCTGGGCAAACCGGCGCTGATCACCTCCATCAGCACCAACGCCCCACGCGCCCATGAAGTCCCCCCTCAAAGCCTCAACGACATGGACGTGTTCTGCGACTATCGTCAGACCACCCCGGGCTCGGCCGGTGAGATGCTGATGGCCGGCGAACTGCATGGCTGGGACGCGTCGCGCATTGTCGGCGATTTGCCCGAATTGCTCAGCGGACGGGTGGCGCGCCCAAGCTATGAACGCCATGTGTTCTTCCGTTCCATTGGCCTGGGGCTGGAAGACGTTGCGCTGGCGAATGCGCTTTACCGGTTGCATAACTGACACACCCATTTCCCCTTGTGGGAGCGAGCCTGCTCGCGATAGCGGTGTATCAGATAAAAATATGTGGCTGACACACCGCTATCGCGAGCAGGCTCGCCCCCACAGGTTCTCGGAAACGCCCAGCAATGTGCTCGACAGGAGAGCTTCATGACCTCAGCAGATTTCATCATCATCGGCGGCGGCATTGCTGGTGCTTCCACCGGTTACTGGCTGGCGCCCCACGGCCGGGTCATTGTGCTCGAACGCGAATCCCATCCGGCCTACCATTCCACCGGACGCTCGGCGGCGTTGTATACCGCCGCCTACGGCACCCCTCAGGTGCGGGCGCTGACCCAGGCCAGCCGGAATTTTTTCGACGCGCCGCCAGCCGGTTTCTGCGAGCACCCGCTGCTGACCCCGCGGGGCGAAATGACCGTGGACTTCACCGGTGACCCGGCCGAGTTGAACAACCAGTACCTCAGCGCCAAGGCCACGGTGCCGCAGATGCAACTGCTCAACGCCGACGAAGCCTGTGTGCGGTTGCCGATCCTGCGACGGGACAAGGTCCACGGGGCGATCTACGACCCCACGGCCTGCGACATCGACACCGATGCGTTGCACCAAGGCTACCTGCGCGGTATTCGTCGCAATGGCGGTGAAGTGCACACCCACAACGAGGTGCAGCAATTGAGCCGCGATGACCAGGGGTTATGGCAGGTGAAAACCGCCAACCAGACGTTCACGGCACCGCTTCTGATCAATGCAGCAGGTGCATGGGCCGATCACATTGCCGAAATGGCCGGCGCCCGGAAGCTGGGGCTGCAGCCCAAACGGCGTGCGGCCTTCATCTTCGCCGGGCCCGAAGGTGTGGACATCCATGATTGGCCGATGCTGGTGAGCCTGGACGAATCCTTCTACATGAAGCCCGACGCCGGCATGTTCCTCGGCTCGCCGGCCAACGCCGACCCGGTGGAACCCCATGACGTACAGCCGGAAGAGCTGGACATCGCCATGGGCATCTACCAGATCGAAGAAGCCACCACCCTGACCATCCGCCGCCCGACCCGCACCTGGGCCGGCTTGCGCAGTTTCGTCCCCGACGGTGACCTGCTGTCCGGTTTCGATCCTCAGGTGCCCGGGCTGTACTGGGTCGCGGCCCAGGGTGGCTACGGCATCCAGACTTCGCCGGCCATGGGCCAAGCCAGCGCGGCGCTGGTGCGTGGCGAACCGCTGCCCGAGGCCCTGGCCCGTTTCGGCCTGACCAGCACCATGCTGTCACCCAGGCGCCTGGGATGAACCCACTCAGGTGACGCATCGCCACGATTGCGGCACACTCCCCCGCGCCCCTGCTTCACGGGGCGCCGACGCTGCCTGGAGCCCTGCCATGAACACCCCTCACCCCGATCCGGCACTGGATAATTTCCGTACCATCGCCGACGCTATCGCCACGCTGTTCTACCCCCACGCCGAAGTGGTACTGCACGACCTGCGCAGCCAGAAAGTCGATTACATTGCCAATAACCTGTCCAAACGTGAAATTGGCGATGACTCGTCCCTGGAAGACATGCTCAGCGAGGACGTCAGCGAACGTAACATCGGGCCCTACGAAAAATTGAACTGGGACGGACAGAAGATTCGCAGCCTCAGCAGCGTACTGCGCGACGCCGACGGGCATCCGCTGGCGGTGCTGTGCATCAACCTGAATATTTCGCTGTTCGAGAATGCCAAGGCCGCGCTGGATCTGTTCCTGTCGCCCGGCAAGTTGATTCCTCAGCCGGATTCACTGTTTCGCGATGACTGGCAGGAGCGAATCAACACCTTCCTGCATGCCTGGATGCGCGAGCGTCAATTGAGCCTGAACCTGCTGACCCGCGACCACAAACGCGAGCTGGTGCTGGCGCTGCATGCCGAGGGCGCGTTTAAGGGCAAGAGCGCGTCCAACTACGTGGCCAATGTGCTGAACATGGGGCGGGCGACGGTGTACAAGCATTTGAAGGAGTTGAAGGGCTGAGGTTTTGTGTTGCCTGGCCTGACGCATTCGCGAGCAGGCTCGCACATTTGATCTCATTGCACACAGACATCGTGTACGACGCAAATCCCCTGTGGGAACGAGCCTGCTCGCGATAGCGATTGATCAATCGCCGTAGATGTCTGACTTGAAATATTTGCCCTGAATCTTCTGATACTCCCCATTGGCCCTAATCCCATCGATGGCCTTGTTCAAGTCCGTCACCAGTTGGGTATTGCCCTTGCGCACCGCGATACCGGCGCCTTCGCCGACGTATTTTGGGTCCTTGAGCTCGGGGCCGACAAAGGCGTAACCCTTGCCACGGGGCATCGACAGGAAGTCCTCCAGCGGAATGGTGTCGGCGAAAATCGCGTCTAGGCGACCGGATGCCAGGTCCATGTAGATTTCTTCGTTGTTGCTGTAGCGCTTGACGATCACACCCTTGGGTTCGAAGACTTCAGTGGCGTAGCGGTCAGTGGTGGTGGCCCGCTGCACACCGACGGTCTTGTCCTTGAGGCTGGCGTACTGGTCATCGACCACCGCCCCTTCCTTCATGACCAGGCGCGATGAGGTGAAGTAATACTTGTGGGTGAAATCCACCGATTTCTTGCGTTCTTCGGTGATGGTCATGGACGACAGCGCCAGGTCGATCTTCTTCACCTTGAGCGACGGAATCAGCCCGTCGAACTCACCTTCGATCCACTCGCACTTGACCTGCATCTGCGCGCACAGGGCATTGCCAATGTCGTAGTCGAAGCCCTCGATCTTCCCTTCCGAGGTCTTGGAAGCAAAGGGCGGGTACGCCGCCTCGATGCCGATGCGCAAGGTTTTCTCAGCGGCGAACAGGCTGCTTGAGGCCAACAGGCTCAAGGCCAGGCCGGTGATGAGGGGGAGTTTTTTCATGATCGATCTCTCGCGGGTTGTTGTTGGTTTGGCAGAGAAAGGTAGGGCGATGACTTTGTATGTACTTATAAGTCCATACTGGACTTTAATGTACATACCGTCAATTGGGGAAACAGGGGAATGTGATGGGAGGTTGCTGGCCCCTTCGCGAGCAGGGGAATCCGTGTCGTACACGACATTCGTGTGCCACGCCGATCAAATGTGGGAGCGAGCCAGCTCGCGATAGCGGACCATCAAGCTGCTCACTGCTTCCAGCGATCCGCCGCCGCATGATCACTGTCCCGCCCTTCGACCCAGCGCGGACCGTCGACCGTGTTTTCTTTCTTCCAGAACGGCGCTCGGGTCTTGAGGTAGTCCATGACAAAGGCGCAGGCATCGAACGCCGCCTGGCGATGGGCACTGGCCGCTGCGACGAAGACAATTGGCTCGCCCGGTTCCAGGGCACCGATACGGTGCAGCACCTCCAGCTTGAGCAGCGGCCAGCGCTGCTCGGCCTCGACGGCGATCTTGCCCAGGGCCTTTTCGGTCATGCCCGGGTAATGCTCCAGGAACATCCCGGACACATCGAGGCCGTCATTGAAGTCACGCACGTAGCCGACAAAACTCACCACCGCACCCACGCCGACATTGGCCGCGTGCATCGCGTTGACTTCATCCCCTGCGTCGAACGGTTCGACCTGCACACGAATAGCCATGGTTCAGCCTCCGGTCACGGTGGGAAAGAACGCCACTTCATCGCCGTCCGCCAGCGGTTCGTCGAGTTGGCACAGGTCTTCATTGCGCGCGCACATCAGGTTTTGTTCCTTCAGCACCTCGGCCCCGTCACGCTGGGCAAGCAGCACGCGCACATCGTCGACCGTGGCGAAATCGCCTTCCACCTTTACCGAATCCACGCCAAGCGCTTCACGGTAACGGGCAAAGAACTTCACGGTGATTTTCATGACGCATCCGCCTGGAAGTGACCGCTCTTGCCGCCGAGTTTTTCCAGCACCCGCACGCCTTCGATGGTCATGCCACGGTCGACGGCCTTGCACATGTCATAGATCGTCAGTGCCGCGACACTGGCGGCGGTGAGGGCCTCCATTTCCACGCCGGTCTGCCCCGACAGTTTGCAACGGGCGACGATGCGCACCCGGTCCTCACCTTCGGCATTGAGCTCGACCTTGACGCCAGTGAGCAGCAGCGGGTGGCAGAGCGGAATCAGGTCACTGGTTTTCTTGGCAGCCTGGATGCCGGCAATGCGTGCGACGGCGAACACATCGCCCTTGGGGTGACCGCCGCTGACGATCATCTTCAGCGTGTCGGGCAGCATGTGCACAAAGGCCTCGGCCGTGGCTTCACGGAACGTCACGGCCTTGTCGGTCACGTCGACCATATTGGCGCGACCTTGGGAATCGAGATGAGTCAGCACAGGGTTACTCCTGATCGGGAGTGTCGATTGTAAACCCGTGGGTCAGATTCCGGCAGGGCTGATTGTCGCACCTGCTTCCCTATTGGCTCTGTAACTGCAAATCCCCTGTGGGAGCAAGCTCGCACAGGGTTTTCGTTTACCCAGAAAAACCGGGCGACCATAGGGTCGCCCGGTTTGGCTGGGGTTACAGGTGAGATTCGGCGTATTCAGCCAGGATCGAGCGCGGTACGCCTTGCAGGGTGATGTGGACCCCGTTGGGGAAGTCCTTGAAGCGTTCGGTCAGGTAGGTCAGCCCGGAGCTGGTCGCGGACAGGTAAGGGGTGTCGATCTGCGCCAGGTTACCCAGGCACACCACTTTGGAACCGGCACCGGCACGGGTGATGATGGTTTTCATCTGGTGCGGGGTCAGGTTCTGGCATTCGTCGATCAGGATCAGGCTCTGCTGGAAGCTGCGCCCGCGAATGTAGTTGAGGGATTTGAACTGCAACGGCACTTTGCTGAGGATGTAGTCGACGCTGCCATGGGTGCTTTCGTCATCCATGTGCAAGGCTTCGAGGTTGTCGGTGATCGCCCCCAGCCACGGCTCCATTTTTTCCGCTTCGGTACCGGGCAGGAAACCGATTTCCTGGTCCAGGCCCTGCACGCTGCGGGTGGCGATGATGCGCCGGTAGCGCTTGCTGACCATGGTCTGCTCGATGGCAGCGGCCAGGGCCAGGATGGTCTTGCCGGAACCGGCGGCGCCGGACAGGTTGACCAGGTGGATATCCGGGTCGAGCAAGGCGAACAGGGCCAGGCTCTGGTAGATGTCACGAGGCTTGAGGCCCCAGGCTTCCTGGTGCAGCAGCGGTTCCTGGTGCAAGTCGAGGATCAGCAGTTTGTCGACCTGGATTTCCTTGATCCAGCCGACGAAGCCTTGTTCGTCGATGATGAACTCGTTGATGTGCACCGCCGGCAGGTTGTCGATCAACTGCACCTGGTGCCAGGTGCGGCCGTGGTCCTGGCGGGTCTCGACCTTGCTCACACGGTCCCAGAAGGAGCCTGTCATGGTGTGGTAGCCATTGGGCAACAGCGAGACGTCGTCGACCAGCTGGTCGGTGCTGTAGTCTTCCGCCGCGATCCCGCAGGCGCGGGCCTTGAGGCGCATGTTGATGTCTTTGGTCACCAGCACCACGGCCTGGTCCTGGGCGCGCGCGCGCAGGTCGATCAACTGGTTGATGATGATGTTGTCGTTCAGGTGTTCAGGCAGCACCAGGTTGGGTTCGGTGCGCTTGCTCATCAGGATCGAAAGCAGGCCCTTGGGACCACTTTTGCCGCGCTGGATCGGAACGCCGAGCTCAACGTCCTCCGGAGAGGCATCACCCAGGGTCTTGTCGATCAGGCGGATCGCCTGCCGACATTCGGCCGCTACGCTGTGGTGTCCGCCCTTGAGTTTGTCCAGTTCCTCAAGCACGGTCATCGGGATGGCAACGTGGTGTTCTTCGAAGTTCAGCAGGGCGTTTGGGTCGTGGATCAATACGTTGGTATCGAGTACATAGAGGATTGGCTGGTTGGAGGAAGGGCTACGTCCGTGGTCATCCATACTCGGTCACCTATGTGGGGGCCATTCGACGCAATACCGTGACAGTGCTGCGCCTCGAGGTAGCCACCGAATTCACCCGCGAGGATTCAGGTGAACTGCACACAATCTGGGTCTTGGAAGACGCCACCTGTGTTGCAGGTTTCGGCGGTCTGACTTCTTGATACTCCAAAAACCATGACAGGAAAAAGCACTTTGACGCTTTTTTGAAGTTTATTTTTCAGAGTGACGAATAACCCTTGGCGTACCGCCGTTGCGCCGTTAAAGTCGGAAGTCCGGTTGTCATGATTGCGCGCCGGTTTTCCCTCTTTCTCCAATGTTTCCGGGCCTTTTCAGGTTTCAGCGAAACGCTTCCTGGCAGTCCGCCCAACCGATCCCGCTTTGCGCCGTCTGCGCCATGAGCCAGGGCATTGCCGTTTTTACCCCATCCTGCTTGGCATTGAAATTGATCACCCCGTGGCGCCACAGCAGCATCAGGGTCAGTACGCGCTGGGCGCTTTGCTCAGGCTTGAGCCGATTGTTGCTGTCCTGGGGGTCGATGTCCCACAGCGCCACTTGCAAGCCCTGCTGGCGGAAGAACGCTTGCGCGTCGCCACGACGCTGGCCTTGGGGCGGACGGAACAGCGGTACGTAATTTTCGGGCAGCTTGCCCTTGACCAGCTCGACACTGCGTCGGACCGAGTCTTGCCAGTCCTGCCAATAGCTGTGGGAGCGGAACTCCCACCCCTGCACGCCCACACATTGTCTCGAATACAACGCCTGGAGATTGTTGACCGACCCCTCTTGCAACCGCGCTTGGATGTCCTTGCCCAGCACGAAGAAGGTGCCATTGATGTTCGCCTTGCGCAGGTATTCGGCCAGCCACGGGGTGTTGTCCGGCACGGCGTTGGCGGCGCTGTCGAAGGTCAGCAGGAACAGGCGGTCGTTCATGTCGTCGCCGTTTCGCTCGTAATCGCCGAAACGTTCGACTTCGCTGCTCGTTTGCGGAAAAAGTGCGGCTTTACGCAGCAGTTCGTCGCGATATTGGGTATGAAAAATCTGGCTCGGCGCGGCCCACTTGATGTAGTAGGAGTTGTCATCCAGATGGAACCTGCGCGCCTCTTCGCGCAGGCTCGCCATGTCCTCGACCAGGTAACAGAAGGACGCGTCCTGATCGCAGCTGCGCTGGGCAAAGTTGTAATTGACCAGCAGCCGCTGCCACAGCCGGGCACGAAGCGCGTCGATCGCAACCATATTGACCGTGCGCAACCCCAGGTACTGCTTGAGCGCGATTTCGTCCATGGCATCGACGTCCAGCAAGACCCGGGCGAACATCAGGATCTCGGCCCGCGAGGCCACGTCGAACAGCGTCGGGCTGGTGAGCTGTTCCGGCCAGGTGCTGCGGTCCAGGGTCGCGACGTCGTTGGGCGCGGCAATGGCAGCCAGGCTCAACAGCCAGGCCGATAACAGAAGAGCGATACGCAAAAGGGATGTCTCCATAACGAAACCCGCGCAGCATCATAGACGATCCTGGCGCAATACCCTTGTGGCCAGAGGACGCTGTGGGAGCAAGACTTGCCCGCGATAGCAGAGACGCGCGCCTTCAGAAATCAAGTTGCCGCAATCGCGAGCAAGTCTTGCGCCCACAACGCCCTCACCAAAAATGCCCGTCAATACTCGCCCATCCATCACCTATCACCCCAATAGCTGGAGTCCACCCGGACAACCCCCTAGAATCGCCGCACCCTCAAGGAGACGATTTCATGCTGATGGTGATATCCCCCGCCAAGACCCTCGATTACGAAACACCGCCGGCCACCGAGCGTTTTACCCAGCCGCAGTACCTGGATCACTCCCAGGCGCTGATCGAGCAACTGCGTGAACTCTCGCCAGCACAGATCAGCGAGCTGATGCACGTCTCCGACAAGATCGGCGGCCTCAATGCCGCGCGATTCGGCAGTTGGACGCCGGCGTTCACCCCGGCCAATGCCAAGCAGGCACTGCTGGCCTTCAAGGGCGACGTGTACACAGGCCTCGATGCGCAAAGCTTTGGCGACGCCGACTTCGACTACGCCCAGCAGCACCTGCGCATGCTCTCTGGCCTCTATGGCCTGCTGCGGCCACTGGACCTGATGCAACCCTATCGCCTGGAAATGGGCACGAAGCTGGCCAATGCCCGGGGCAAGGACCTTTATGCGTTCTGGGGCACGCGCATCAGCGAATGGCTGAACGAAGCCCTCGCCGACCAGGGCGACGACGTACTGCTGAACCTGGCTTCCAATGAATACTTCTCGGCGGTCAAGCGCAGCGCACTGAAAGCGCGCGTCATCGATACCGAATTCCGCGACCTGAAAAATGGCCAGTACAAAATCATCAGCTTCTACGCCAAGAAAGCCCGAGGCCTGATGAGTCGATTCGTGATTCAGGAACGGATCGACGACCCAGCAGCACTCAGCCAATTCGATGTACAGGGCTACCGCTTCAACGCTCAACAGTCGAGCCGGGACAAACTGGTTTTCCTGCGCGATCACGCCCCTGAATAAGGCACAAGCTTTATACCGCCCCCTGATTGGGGGCCTCCCTATTTGCCATCTTATCCCCCCGCCCGAATTGCCGACTTTATGGCGCCAATAAACCGACCATCTTCTACGCTAACTTTTCCTTCACTCGACACTCGTACGTTTTTTGCGTAGTGGCACCGATTTTTTTCATCGGTAGTGGCACAAAACTATCCACCCCTCCTAACTCCCCATTAATAAAGGACGAAACGGCAAGTGCCATCATATTGAAGGCAGTGCCATCTTCGATAATATTTCGAAAAATTTCGAAAATCGTGATGAGTGGATCGGAACTATGTGAAATCGCATGGCTCATACCATCCGTAACGATTCTCGGCGAGCGTGTACGAGATAACTTACAAAGGATGGCGAACGGATTAACCAAGTTGTCACGGCAACTTAGCGAAACGGTCGCCTATTGAGCTTCACCCTTATAAGGACAGGAGATAACGCACCATTACTATCCCCTACAAGGCCAAGGCTGCGCCCCTACAACGTGCTCACCCGAGCACACAAGCTTCTGATTTTGTCGGCTTTTTGCCAGAGATCGGAAGTAAAGGACCTTTGCACAAGCGTTCTCGACAACGAGGACTGGCTGCATAACAGGGCAGGTCATAATAACTAGGCCACATTGCGCACAACTTGAGTGCATTTATTTAGACACTCGGAACTTAGTATGCCTGCACGCGGTATTGTGGCGCCTGCATTCCACACTTCCGAGTGCACTATGACCGCTGAACACTATTAACTCCGGCCATTTTAGTGGCACGAAAAACAGAGGGAAATGCGATGCGCATTAGCATATTTGGTTTGGGTTACGTCGGTGCAGTATGTGCCGGTTGCCTGTCTGCACGGGGCCATGATGTAGTTGGCGTAGATGTCGCCAAAGACAAAATCGACATGATCAACGCTGGCAAATCGCCAATCGTTGAACCAGGTCTTGGCGAGCTATTGGCGCAGGGCATTCAAACAGGCCGACTGCGCGGCACGACCAACTTCGCCGAAGCCATTCGCGATACTGACCTGTCGATGATTTGTGTCGGTACACCGAGCAAAAAGAACGGCGACCTGGAACTGAACTACATCGAAGCTGTGTGCCGCGAGATCGGTTTTGTCCTGCGTGACAAGACCACCCGCCACACTATCGTGGTTCGCAGCACCGTGCTGCCAGGCACCGTGGCGAATGTGGTCATTCCGATTCTGGAAGACTGCTCCGGCAAAAAAGCCGGTGTCGATTTCGGCGTCGCGGTCAACCCTGAATTCCTGCGTGAAAGCACCGCGATCAAGGACTACGACCTGCCACCGATGACCGTCATCGGTGAGTTCGACAAAGCCTCCGGTGACGTTCTGCAATCGCTGTACGAAGAGCTCGATGCGCCGATCATCCGCAAGGACATCGCCGTCGCCGAGATGATCAAGTACACCTGCAATGTCTGGCACGCCACCAAGGTGACCTTCGCCAACGAGATCGGCAACATCGCCAAGGCCGTCGGCGTCGATGGCCGTGAAGTGATGGACGTGGTCTGCCAGGACAAGACCCTGAACCTGTCCCAGTACTACATGCGCCCAGGCTTCGCCTTCGGCGGCTCCTGCCTGCCCAAGGACGTTCGCGCCCTGACCTACCGTGCAGGTTCCCTGGACGTGGAAGCGCCGCTGCTCAACTCTCTGATGCGCAGCAACGAATCCCAGGTGCAGAACGCCTTCGATATCGTTTCCAGCCACGACAAGCGCAAAGTCGCCCTGCTGGGCCTGAGCTTCAAGGCCGGTACCGACGACCTGCGTGAAAGCCCGCTGGTAGAGCTGGCGGAAATGCTGATCGGCAAGGGTTTCGACCTGAAAATCTACGACAGCAACGTCGAATACGCCCGCGTCCACGGTGCGAACAAGGATTACATCGAGTCGAAGATTCCTCACGTCTCGTCCTTGCTCAACGCCGACTTCGACTCGGTGATCGACAGCTCCGACATCATCATCCTGGGCAACCGCGACGAGAAGTTCCGCGCGCTGACCGAGAACGTACCGGAAGGCAAGCAGGTCATCGACCTGGTCGGCTTCATGTCCAAGGCCACCAACCCGAGTGGCCGGACCGAAGGCATCTGCTGGTAAGTCTGTTTGCCGGCCGGGGCATGCCCCGGCCGGCCTTTCGCCTGCCTTAACCCATCGGGCCGCCCACAAGGCCCGCCCGAGATAGAGACGGATGCAGATTATGCACAGGCTAAAGCACGGCCTGCTTCAGGCCGCCGGTTGGCTGTTTTACTTGAGTTTATTGATGGGCATCGCCATGGCGCTGCCCACGTCCACGTTCGACTCCGAATCCAAGGACTTCATCTTCCTGATCGGCGCCGTGGGCATCTGGCGTTACTCCATGGGAGCAACGCATTTCGTGCGCGGCATGATCTTCCTGTACATCGTCTACCCGCACCTGCGCCGCAAGGTACGCAAGCTGGGCAAGGCGGCGGATCCGTCCCATGTGTACCTGATGGTCACCAGCTTCCGGATCGATGCGCTGACCACCGCTCAGGTGTATGGCTCGGTGATTCGCGAGGCCATCGAATGCGGGCTGCCCACCACCGTGGTTTGCTCCATCGTGGAAATGTCCGACGAACTGCTGGTCAAGAGCCTCTGGGCCCGCATGAACCCGCCAGCACGGGTCAAGCTGGACTTCGTGCGCATCCCTGGCACCGGCAAGCGCGACGGCCTGGCCTTTGGTTTCCGCGCCATCTCCCGCCACTTGCCGGACGACCGCGCCGTGGTAGCGGTGATCGACGGCGACACCGTGCTCGCCGAAGGCGTCGTGCGCAAGACCGTGCCCTGGTTCCAGCTGTTCGGCAACGTCGGCGGCCTGACCACCAACGAGTTCTGCGAAGTGCGCGGCGGCTACATCATGAGCGAATGGCACAAGCTGCGTTTCGCCCAGCGTCACATCAACATGTGCTCCATGGCCTTGTCCAAGCGCGTGCTGACCATGACCGGCCGCATGTCGGTGTTCCGCGCCACCGTGGTCACCAACCCGGACTTCATCGCCGACGTGGAAAGCGACTCGCTGCAACACTGGCGCCTGGGTCGCTTCAAGTTCCTGACCGGCGATGACAAATCGAGCTGGTTCAGCCTGATGCGCCTGGGCTACGACACGTTCTACGTGCCCGATGCGGCGATCAACACCGTTGAGCACCCGCCGGAGAAGAGCTTCATCAAGGCCAGTCGCAAGCTGATGTTCCGCTGGTACGGCAACAACCTGCGGCAGAACTCCCGGGCACTTGGCCTGGGCATGAAGCGTCTGGGTCTATTCACCTCGGTGGTGCTGTTCGACCAGCGCGTGTCGATGTGGACCTCGCTGCTGGGCCTGACCGTGGCACTGATCGCCAGCTTCAAGTACGGCACCGCGTTCATCCTGGTGTACCTGCTGTGGATCGGCATCACGCGGTTGCTGCTGACCCTGTTGCTGTCGTGCTCCGGACACCGGATCGGCCCTGCCTACCCGGCGATTCTCTATTACAACCAGATCGTCGGGGCCCTGGTGAAGATCTACGTGTTCTTCCGCCTCGATCAACAGTCCTGGACCCGCCAGCCCACCCACCTGACCCGTGATCTCGCCAGCTTTCAACGGTGGTTCAACACTTGGTCGTCTCGGACCATGACCTTCTCCGCCGGCAGCATTTTTGTCGCCGTGCTGCTGACGATGGTCTGACCGGACTTGAATGAATTAACTAGGAAATCGCCCCTATGAACACCGCCGTGAATGTCAACGTAGTGCATGAATCCGAAGCCCAGCGCCAACACGCCCGGGTCAAAATCCCGGCCAAGCTGCGCTTCTTCGGCCCTGACCGTACGCCGATGGAAGTCAAGGTCCTGGACCTGTCCGCCGGTGGCCTGAGCTTCAACGCCGGCCAGATGGCCCTCAAGACCGGGGAGGCCTACAAGGGTCGCCTGCAGTTCGTCATCGACAACCTTGGCCTGGCCATAGACGTGGAATTGCAGATCCGTTCCTACGACCGCCAGACCGGCCGCACCGGTTGCCAGTTCCAGAACCTGGAGCCTCGGGACATCTCGACACTGCGTCACATCATCACCTCGCACCTGGCCGGCGACATCGTCGGTGTCGGCGACGTGCTGGCAACCCTGCAGCGCGATAACTTCACCAAGGCTCGCAAGCAGAAAGACGAAAACGGTGGCATGAGCGCCTTCGGCCGCCTGCGCGCCGTGACCTTCAGTTTGGGGATATTCGTCGTTGGCGTGGCAGCGTTCGGTTTCGTCTTCAAGTCGGTGTACGGCATGTACTTCGTCAGCCATGCCCAGGCCGGCCTGGTGAACGTACCGGGCATGGCCATTACCATGCCGCGTGACGGCACCGTGCAGAGCCTGGTCCAGGCCGACGGCGTGGCCGCCAAAGGCGCCCCGCTGGCGACCTTCAGCACCAGCATGCTCGATGTGCTCAAGGGTCACCTGGACGATAACCAGTTGCAGCCGGCCAAGGTCGAGGAGCTGTTCGGTAAGCAAATGACCGGCACCCTGACGTCGCCGTGCGACTGCATCGTGACCCAACAGTTAGTGTCCGACGGTCAGTACGCCAGCAAGGGCGACGTGATCTTCCAACTGGTCCCACGGGGCACCGAAGCCAACGTCGAAGCGCGCTTCTCTTATCGCCAGTTCGGCGACGTACGCCCAGGCACTGCGGTCAGCTTCCAGGTCGCCGGTGAAGACACCACCCGAACCGGCAAGATCGTCAACAGCACCAGCCTGAAAAGTGCCGACCTGTCCTCCGATATCCGTGTGCTGATCCAACCTGACGAACCCCTGGACAGCTCGCTGGCCGGCCGGCCGGTAGAAGTCACCAGCGACCGTGGCCCGAACCTGAACTGGCTGATCGACAAAGCCATGGCCGTCGGTATTTAAGTCGAGGATATGCCCGTGATCACTCCACAAAACAACAATGCACCGCATTCCCTGTGGGAGCGAGCCTGCTCGCGATGGGATCGACGCGGTCTGTCTGGTACACCGAGCGGCCTGCATCGCGAGCAGGCTCGCTCCCACACACGTGCATTCTGTGCGCTGGCGCTGGCCGTGAGCCTGGCCGGTTGCGCCGGCCTGCCCGATCAACGCCTGGCCAACGAAGCCCTCAAGCGCGGCGACACGGCGCTGGCGCAGCAGAACTATCAGCAACTGGCAGACCTGGGCTACAGCGAAGCCCAGGTCGGCCTGGCCGACATCCAGGTGGACAGCCGCGACCCCGAGCAGATGAGAAAAGCCGAGGCGACTTACCGCGCTGCCGCCGATATCTCGCCACGGGCCCAGGCTCGCCTGGGTCGCCTGCTGGTGGCCAAGCCCGGTTCCACTGAAGCTGAAAAGCACGAAGCCGAAGGCCTGCTGAAGGAAGCCTTCGCCAACGGTCAAGGTGGCACCCTGATCCCGCTGGCGATGCTGTACCTGCAATATCCCCACAGCTTCCCGAACGTGAACGCTCAGCAGCAGATCAACCAATGGCGCAGTGCCGGTTACCCGGAAGCGGGCCTGGCGCAGATTCTGCTCTACCGCACCCAAGGCACCTACGACCAGCACCTGGACGAAGTCGAGAAAGTCTGCAAGGCCGCGCTGGCGACCACGGACATCTGCTACGTCGAACTGGCCACGGTCTATCAAAAGCGCGGCCAGCCGGAACAGCAGGCCGAGTTGCTCAAGCAGATGCAAGACGGTCACGCCCGTGGCGTCGTATCCGCTCAACGCGTGGACAGCGTCGCCAGCGTCCTGGCCGATGCCAGCCTGGGCAAGACCGACGAAAAAACCGCCCAGTCGTTGCTCGAAGGCATCGCCCCGGGCTATCCCGCTGCCTGGGTCAGCCTGGCACAGCTGCTCTACGACTTCCCGGAACGGGGTGACGTCGACAAGATGATGCAGTACCTGGAAAACGGCCGCGCCGCCGATCAGCCGCGCGCCGAGCTGTTGCTGGGCAAACTTTACTACGAAGGCAAGTGGGTCCCGGCCGATGCCAAGGTCGCCGAGGCGCATTTCCAGAAAGCCGTTGGCCGCGAAGTGGCCGCCGACTACTACCTCGGCCAGATCTATCGCCGCGGTTACCTGGGCAAGGTGTACTCGCAAAAAGCCCTGGACCACCTGCTCAAGGCCGCCCGCAACGGCCAGAACAGCGCCGACTTTGCCATTGCCCAGCTGTTCTCCCAGGGCAAGGGCACCAAGCCCAACCCGGTCAACGCCTATGTGTTCAGCCAGTTGGCCAAGGTGCAGAACACCCCGCAAGCCATCGAGCTTGCCCAAACCCTCGAAGCACAATTGCCGCCGCAGCAACTTGCACAAGCGCAACGCCTGCTGCAACAAGAGCAGGCCGTTCGCGGCTCGATGAGCCCCGATACGCTGGAACTGCAAGCCCTAAAAGAAGATGACGGCGAGGAACCTCTATGAAGCTTTTGAAGCTCAATCCTTTTGTGCAGGCTGGTATTGGCCTGTCGTTTGCCCTGCTGTGGTCCTGCCCGACCCTGGCGGCGCTGACCGAGAGCAAGAATTTCGGCCTGGAAGTGAAAATCACCGGCCAGTCCGAAGACGACCGCGACCTCGGCACCCAGAGCGGTGGCGACGTCAACGGTGTCGGCTTGGATCTGCGTCCGTGGGTCTACGGTGAAAGCGGCGCCTGGAGCGCCTATGCCATGGCCCAGGCCGTGACGTCCAGCGACATCATCGAGACCGACACCCTGCAACAGTCCGATGGCAGCACCCAGCAAACCGACAGCGGTGATCGCGAAGCCAAGAAAAGCTACCTGGCCATGCGTGAGTTCTGGATTGGCTACAGTGGCCTGACCCCCTACCCGGGCGAGCAGTTGAAGTTCGGTCGCCAGCGCCTGCGCAATGACGACGGCCAATGGCGCGACACCAACATCGAAGCCCTGAACTGGACCTTCGACACCACCTTGCTGCGGGCCAACCTCGGCGTGGCCGAACGCTTCAGCGAATACCGCACCGACCTCAAGGAATTGTCCCCCAAGGACAAGGACCGCCTGCACGTCTACGGCGACGTGGGCTACCAGTGGATGCCAGGCCAGTGGGCCGGTATCCGTGCCCACCACTCCCATGACGACGGCAGCCTCGACTACCCGACCCCGGGCGAAGCCACCGACACCCTGGACAAGACCGAGAACGGTGACTTGACCTGGCTCGGCCTGGAAGCCAACAGCGACGCCTACAACTGGCGCAACACCAACACCGTCAACTATTGGGCCAGCCTTACCGGCATGACCGGCGAACGTGACAGCGTCAACCCGCTCAACGCCGACGGCACGCGCCCGGCGCAAGCCAAGCACAGCGATGACGTGGACGGCTGGGCCACTGACTTGGGTATCCGCCTGCGTCTGGACCCGCAATGGCAAGTCGGTGCGGCCTATGCCCGCGCCAGCGAGGACTACGAACAGAACGGCCTGCAAAGCAACCGTTCGAACTTCACCGGTACCCGCTCGCGCGTGCATCGTTTCGGCGAAGCGTTCCGTGGGGAAATGGCCAACACCCAGAGCGCCAGCCTGTTCGGTTCCTGGCAGTTGCGTGACGAATACGACGCCAGCCTTGTGTACCACAAGTTCTGGCGCGTGGACGGCAACAAGCCGGTGGGCAGCAACGGCATCAACGCCGTGGAAAACAACACCGACGATGTGACCGGCGCGATCCTGTCCACCTCGACCCTGCCGCTGCGTGATGGCAACAAGGACCTGGGCCAGGAAGTCGACCTGGTTGTCACCAAGTACTTCAAGCAAGGCCTGCTGCCAGCCGCGCTGAGTCAGTCCATTGATGAGCCGTCGGCGCTGGTGCGCTTTCGTGGCGGCGTGTTCAAGCCAGGCGACGCTTACGGCAAAGAGGTCGATTCGTACATGCATCGCGCCTTTGTCGACGTGATCTGGCGCTTCTGATGCGAATGGCCATGGGAGTGCCCGATATGAACCGCTACCTCAGGAACAGCCAGGTGATGAAAGGTTCGATCAGCCTGTTGGTCGCAGCGATGCTGCTGGCCGGCTCGCCGGTGTTCGCCAACGTTGAACCGGTGGTCAAACCGGGCAAAGTGGTCAAGGAACTGCAACAAGCCAAGACCTACACCGTCAGCAGCGCGCCAACCGCACCGCTGGAGCTGGCCGCGCCGACCTTGCCCGACCTCAAAGGCTATACCGCCGAAGCGGTCGCGGCCAAGATCGTGCGCAGCAAGCCCGGCAAGATCAGCGTACGGCGGATGATGCAGGAAAACGCCTTGAAGGACTTCATCGGCGGCGACAATAAGATGGCCGAATGGGTGGTGCGCCAGCACGGCATCCCACAAGCCATCTTCGTTGATGACGGCTACATGAACCTCAAGGACCTGGCCAAGAAGGTGCCCAAGTACGTTATCGAAACCTCGCCGGGTGTGTACCTGGCGAAGATTCCGATCGTGGTCGGCCAGAAAGGCATCCTGGAAATCGACAAACAGACCCAGGAACTGCGCCTGTCCCAAGAGGGCGGCTCATTCCTGGTCAACGATGGCCAGATGTTCATCCGCGACACCAAGGTCACCGGCTGGCGCGAAAAGGAAAATGGCCCCGCCACGTTCCGTTCGCCCAAAGAGTTCCGTCCGTTCCTGCTGTCCTGGGGCGGCACCGAGACCTACATCGTCAACACCAAGATGGCGAGCTTCGGCTACGCCAACAGTAAGTCGTACGGGGTCAGTATCTCCCAGTACACGCCGAACATGGCCAAGGTCCTCAAGCGCCCGGAACCGACCGGCTGGATCATCGGTTCCGAGTTCTCGGACATGTGGTACGGCTTCTACTGCTATGAAACCAACGACTTCGTGGTCAAGAGCAATACCTATAAAGACAACATCGTCTACGGCATCGACCCCCATGACCGTTCCCATCGGCTGATCATTGCCGACAACACGGTCTACGGGACCAAGAAGAAGCACGGGATCATTATTTCCCGCGAGGTCAACGACAGCTTCATTTTCAACAACCGCAGCTATGACAACAAACTCTCGGGCCTGGTGATCGACCGTAACAGCGTGAACAACCTGATCGCCTACAACGAGATCTACAAGAACCACACCGACGGCATCACGCTCTACGAGAGTGGTGACAACCTGCTGTGGGGCAACAAAGTGATCAGCAACCGCCGCCACGGCATCCGCATTCGTAACAGCGTGAACATTCGCCTCTACGAAAACGTGTCCATGGCCAACGGCCTGACCGGTCTCTACGGTCACATCAAAGACCTGTCCGACACCGACCGGGACATCGAGCTCGACCCGTTCGACGCCGAAGTCTCGCTGATCGTGGTCGGCGGCGAACTGGCTGCCAACGGCAGCGGTCCGCTGTCCATCGATTCGCCGTTGAGCGTCGAGCTTTACCGCGTGTCCATGCTCGCACCGACCAAATCCAGCGGCATCAGCTTCTCGGGAATCCTCGGCGAACGCCAGGATGAAATTCTCGACCTGCTGGTGCGCCAGCAGAAAGCCGTGCTGATCGACCCTGTCGAACGCCAGACCGAAATGCGGGACTGAGGATGACCTTTATGAACCCACAGATGATCAAACTCCTGGGCCTGTCTGCCCTGACTGCCGGCATTCTGGCCGCTGCAAGCGGCGCCCGTGCCGATGAAATCAAGGCACCGACCTTTACCGCCGAGCCGTGCTGCAACCTGTGCCCGGCAGCCCATGACGCAAAGAACTACACCACGCGCTACCAGCAGAACTTCACCACACTGGTACAAGCCCAGGGCGACTGGCTGTTCCGGACCCAGGAAGACCTGCGCACCGAATTCAACACCACCCCGGCCGGCTACAAGCGTCTGCAACAATTGCACGATGCGTTCAAGGCAAAAGGCGTCGAGCTGGTGCTCGTCTATCAGCCGACCCGGGGCCTGGTGAACCGCAACAAGCTCAATGCGCAGGAGAAGGCCAGCTTCAACTTTGACAAGGCCCTGACCAACTACAAATCCATGCTCGGCCGTTTCGCCCAGATGGGTTACGTGGTGCCGGACTTGTCGCCGCTGACCAACGAGAACCTGCCCGAAACCCTGCCGGCCCACGATTTCTATTTCCGTGGCGACCAGCACTGGACACCATACGGCGCCCAGCGCACCGCCAAAATCGTCGCCGAGAAGGTCAAGCAGATCCCGGCCTTCGCCGATATTCCCAAGCAAGAGTTCGAGACCAAAAAGTCCGGCCGCATGGGCAAGACCGGCACCCTGCACAACATGGCCGGGCAGCTGTGCGGCACCAGCTATGCGGTCCAGTACATGGACCAGTTCACCACCGAACCTAAGGGCGAGGCCGGCGACGGTGACCTGTTTGGCGATTCCGGCAACCCGCAAATCACCCTCGTGGGCACCAGTCACAGCGGCAAAAACTACAACTTTGCCGGCTTCCTGCAGGAAGCCATCGGCGCTGACATCCTCAACGTGGCCTTCCCCGGCGGCGGTTTCGAGGGCGCGATGATCCAGTACCTGGGCAGCGAAGAGTTCCAGAAGAGCCCGCCGAAAATCCTCATCTGGGAATTCTCGCCGCTGTATCGCCTGGACCAGGAAACCATCTATCGCCAGATGATGGCGCTGCTGGACAACAACGGTTGTGAAGGCAAGCCGGCATTGATGAGCAGCAAGACCGCGCTCAAGCCGGGCAAGAACGAATTGATGGTCAACAGCAAGAACATGGACCTGCGTAACGGCAGCCTCCAGGTCGACATCCGCTTCGCCGACACCTCGGTGAAAACCTTGCAAGCCACCCTCTGGTACATGAACGGGCGCCACGAGGATATCAAGATCGAAAAACCGGATACCGCAGAAACCGACGGGCGTTTCGCCTTCCAATTGCGCACCGACGAGGACTGGGCTTCACAGAACCTGCTAGCCGTTGAAGTCCAGGGCCCTGAAGCCGGTAAAGAGCCACTGCAAATCGAAGCGAAAGTCTGCAAACGCAATGCATCTGGGCAAGCCGGGCAACAAACGGCTCAAATCGGACAATGAGGTCTCGTCTCATGACCAGTACCACGCGTACCCGAACGTTGAAAACGCTGCTGGCGCCCTCCCTGCTGACCCTGGCGATGTTCGCTGGGGCCACGCAGGCGGCGGCCCCGCTGCGCCCGCCACAGGGTTACTTCGCGCCGATCGAAAAGGTCAAGGCCGGCGAAGCAGCCCAAGGCTGCAACGCCACACCAACGCCCTACACCGGCTCCCTGCAATTTCGCAGCAAGTACGAGGGCTCCGACAAGGCCCGTGCGACCCTGAACGTACAATCGGAAAAAGCCTTCCGCGACAGCACCGCCGACATCACCAAGATAGAGCGTGGCGTCAGCAAGCAAGTGATGCAATTCATGCGTGACGGCCGTCCCGAACAATTGGAATGCACCCTCAACTGGCTGACCGCGTGGGCCCAAGCCGATGCGTTGATGTCCAAGGACTTCAACCACACCGGCAAGTCCATGCGCAAATGGGCGCTGGGCAGCATGGCTTCGGCCTATGTGCGCCTGAAGTTCTCCGAGTCCCGCCCACTGGCCAATCACCCGGAGCAGGCGCAACTGATCGAAAGCTGGTTCAGCCGGATGGCCGATCAGGTGGTCAGCGACTGGGACAACCTGCCGCTGGATAAGACCAACAACCACTCCTACTGGGCCGCCTGGTCGGTGATGGCCACCTCCGTGGCGACCAACCGCCGCGATCTGTTTGACTGGGCCATCAAGCAATACAAGGTCGGCGTCAACCAGGTTGATGCCGACGGTTTCCTGCCCAACGAACTCAAGCGCAAGCAACGCGCCCTGTCCTACCACAACTATGCCCTGCCGCCCCTGGCGATGATCGCCAGTTTTGCCCAGGTCAACGGTGTGGACCTGCGCCAGGAAAACAACGGCGCCCTCAAGCGACTGGGCGACCGAGTGTTGGCCGGGGTGGAAGACCCGGACATCTTCGAAGAGAAGAACGGCGAAGAGCAGGACATGAAGGACCTGAAGATCGATTCGAAATTCGCCTGGCTCGAACCGTTCTGCAGCCTCTACACCTGCTCCGAGGATGTGCTGGAGCGCAAGCATGAGATGCAACCGTTCAAGACCTTCCGCCTCGGCGGCGACTTGACCCGGGTGTATGACCCTTCGCGGGAGAAAGGTGAAAAAGGAAGCTGATGTCATATCCCTTGCCTGGCAAGGGACCTGTGGGAGCAAGGCTTGCCCGCGATAGCCATGACGCGGGGGCACTGAATGGACCGCGCCATCGTTCATCGCGGGCAAGCCGTGCTCCCACAGTATTCACGGCGACTGAAATGCAATAGCCCCCCGGTTTTCATGGGGGGGGTTGGGGGGGGCTCTGGCCCTTGACTGTGATTCAACATGGAGAGATCGGGATGGTATTTTCATCCAATGTGTTTCTGTTTCTGTTCTTGCCGATCTTTCTCGGCTTGTACTACTTGAGCGGGCAACGCTATCGCAACCTGCTGCTGCTGATCGCCAGCTATGTGTTCTATGCCTGGTGGCGGGTGGACTTCCTGGCACTGTTCGCCGGCGTCACCCTGTGGAACTACTGGATCGGCCTGAAAGTCGGTGCCGCCGGTGTGCGCACCAAACCGGCCCAGCGCTGGCTGTTGCTCGGCGTGGGCGTGGATTTGGCCATCCTGGGCTATTTCAAGTACGCCAACTTCGGCGTGGACAGCCTCAACGCAATCATCACCGGCTTCGGTCTCAACCCGTTCATCCTGACCCACGTGCTGTTGCCGATCGGGATCTCGTTCTACATTTTTGAGTCCATCAGCTACATCATCGACGTCTATCGCGGTGACACGCCGGCGACCCGCAACCTGATCGACTTCGCAGCGTTCGTGGCCATTTTCCCGCACCTGATCGCCGGCCCCGTGTTGCGTTTCCGCGACCTGGCCGACCAGTTCAACAACCGTACCCACACGCTGGACAAGTTCTCCGAAGGCTGCACGCGCTTCATGCAGGGCTTCATCAAGAAAGTGTTCATCGCCGACACCCTGGCGGTGGTGGCCGACCATTGCTTCGCCTTGCAGAACCCGACCACGGGCGATGCCTGGCTTGGCGCCCTGGCCTACACCGCGCAGCTGTACTTCGACTTCTCCGGCTACAGTGACATGGCCATCGGCCTGGGCCTGATGATGGGTTTCCGTTTCATGGAAAATTTCAAGCAGCCCTACATCAGCCAGTCGATCACCGAGTTCTGGCGCCGCTGGCACATCAGCCTGTCCACCTGGCTGCGCGACTACCTCTACATCACCCTGGGCGGTAATCGCAAAGGTACGCTGATGACCTATCGCAACTTGTTCCTGACCATGCTGCTCGGTGGTCTGTGGCACGGCGCGAACTTCACCTACATCATCTGGGGTGCCTGGCACGGCATGTGGCTGGCCATCGAAAAAGCGGTGGGCATCAACACCACGCCACGTAGCATCAACCCGATCCGCTGGGCGCTGACCTTCCTGCTGGTGGTGATGGGCTGGGTCATTTTCCGTGCCGAGAACCTGCACGTGGCCGGTCGCATGTACGGCGCCATGTTCAGCTTCGGCGACTGGTCGCTGTCGGAACTGACCCGCGCCAACCTCACCGGCCTGCAGATCGCCACGCTGGTGGTGGCCTACGTCACCCTCGCCTTCTTCGGCCTGCGGGATTTCTACACCAACCGTCCGCCGGTCAAGACCAAACCCGAGGTCAATACCGAAGCCAACGGCCCGGCCACCGCACAACCGGGAATGATCAAGGCCGTACCGGGTGACAACCCCGCGACGATCCATGAACCGGGCTACACCGTGGGTGTCGAAGCCCAGGTGCAACCTGCCTACTGGACCGTGGACTGGTCACGCTACGTGATGCGCGCCCTGGTGCTGCTGCTGTTCATCGCCTCGATTCTCAAACTCTCGGCGCAAAGCTTCTCGCCGTTCCTCTACTTCCAGTTCTGAGGGATCTGAACATGACCCGCTCACTACGCATCTTTTACATCGCACTGTTCATGCTGATCCTGACAGCACTGGGCCTGTGGTCGATGCGCAGTTTCTTCGGTTTCAGCACCAACCCCGACGCCACCGTGCTCAACGGGCGCTGGAGCAAGGCCGTGGAAACGCACTACGACGACGAGTTCCCGATCAAGCGCCTGGGCACCAACATCTGGGCTGCGCTGGACTACAAGCTGTTCAACGAAGGCCGCAAAGGCGTGGTCCTGGGCCGCGACCAGTGGCTGTACAGCGACGAAGAGTTCAACCCGATCGTCAACGAAGAGCTGAACCTGCAAGGCAACTACGCGCTGGTCGAAGGCGTGCGCCAAAAGCTTAAGGAACAAGGCGTGACCCTGGTTATGGCGATCGTGCCGGCCAAGGTACGGCTGTACCCTGAGCACCTGGGTGACGTGAAGCCATCGAGCATCCACGCCAACCTCTACCAGGATTTCCACGCTCGCGTGGCGGCCGACAAGATTCTCGCGCCGGACCTGCTCGGCCCGCTGCAACAGGCCAAGCAAGGCGGCCAGCAAGTGTTCCTGCGCACCGACACTCACTGGACGCCGGAAGGTGCCCAGGTCGCTGCCGAGAACCTGGCCAAGGCCATTGCCGAACGCGCTCCGCTCAACGGTGAGCCACAACGCTTCGTCACGGAACCTGCAGAAAAAATCACCCATAAGGGCGACCTGCGCCAGTTCCTGCCCCTGGACCCGCTGTTCGAAAACCTGATGCCAGCCCAGGAACCACTGGTCAAGCGCAACACCCGCGAAGCCGACGACCAGCCAGCCGGCGACGACGCGCTGTTCGCCGACGCCCAGGTGCCCGTGGCCCTGATCGGCACCAGCTATAGCGCCAACCCCAACTGGAACTTCGTCGGCGCACTCAAGCAAGCCCTGCACAGCGACGTCGTCAACTTCGCCGAAGACGGCCATGGCCCGATTCTGCCGATGCTCAGCTACCTCAGAAGCGACGCCTTCAAGAACAGCCCGCCACAGGTGCTGATCTGGGAGTTCCCTGAACGTTATCTGCCCGTGAACAACGAAATCGGCGACGCCGACCCGCAGTGGGTCGCAGAGCTTAAGCAAGTCGGCGCGCGCCAACAGAACGTAGCCGCCAACACCCCATCCGAGACGCCCGACCGGGCGCAAAACTGAAAGAGAGGTCCACCATGACTTTGAACACTACTCCTCGCCGTCTCGCTGCTCGCTCCTTCAAGGCCGTTGCTCTCGTCGCCAGCATGAGCGCCCTCTCACTGTCCGCCTTTGCCGGCGACTCGGCCCTGTATGGCCCGGTCGCACCAAAAGGCTCGAGCTTCGTGCGGGTGTACAACGCCAGCAACGCCGAAGTCAGCGCCGCCGTCGGCAGCACCAACATCAACGACGTAGCCCCCTTGGCCAGCAGCGACTTCAGCTTCATGCCCGGTGGCGACTACAGCGCCAAGGTCGGCAGCCAGACCGTGCCGGTGAAACTGGCTTCCGATCACTATTACACCCTGGTCAACAACGCCAGCGGTCAGCCTCAACTGATCGAAGAGCCGCCGTTCAAGAACAAGCAGAAGTCCCTGGTTCGCGTACAGAACCTCAGCGACAAGGCACTGACCCTCAAGACCGCCGACGGCAAGACCGAAGTGGTGGCGAACGTGGCCGCCAAGGGCCGGGGCGAACGTGAAATCAACCCAGTGAAAGTGTCCCTGGCGCTGTTCGAAGGCGACAAGAAAGTCGGCGACCTCAAACCCGTGGCCCTGGAGCGCGGCGAAGCGGCCGTGCTGTACGTCACAGGTTCAGGCAGCAACCTGTCGCCAGTGTGGGTCAAACGCCCAGTGTCCACCCGCTGATGAGTTTTCCTGAGGGCTGAGCACCTTTTGTGTAGGCGCTGCCGTAGGCTGCGATCTTTTGATTTTGATCTTTCACTTGGGATTCAAGTGTTAGGGGAAAGATCGCAGCCTCGCTGCGCTCGTCAGCGCCTACAGAGGGTCAGTCATTCGGGTACGGAACAAGAACAAGAGAGTGAAACGACAGAACGCAGTAGCTCTAACAACCATTTCGCTTTAAGGAGTAACAAACATGATTCCGGTGATCTTGTCAGGTGGTAGTGGCTCACGTCTTTGGCCGCTTTCGCGTAAGCAATTCCCTAAACAGTTCCTGGCCCTGACCGGTGAACACACGCTGTTCCAGCAAACCCTCGAGCGCCTGGTGTTCGAAGGCATGGACACGCCGATCGTGGTCTGCAACAAAGACCATCGCTTCATCGTCAACGAGCAGTTGAACAACCGTAAGCTCGAAGTCCAGCGCATCCTGATGGAGCCGTTCGGACGCAACACCGCACCGGCCGTGGCGCTGACCGCGATGATGCTGGTCAACGAAGGCCGCGACGAGCTGATGCTGGTGCTGCCGGCCGACCACGTGCTGGAAGACCAGAAAGCCCTGCAACGCGCCCTGGCCCTGGCCACCGTGGCCGCCGAGCGTGGCGAAATGGTGCTGTTCGGCGTGCCGGCCACCAAACCGGAAACCGGCTACGGCTACATCAAGTCGACCAACGACGCGCTGCTGCCTGAAGGCGTGAGCCGCGTTTCGCACTTCGTCGAAAAACCCGACGTCAAGCGTGCCACCGAGTTCGTCGAGGCCGGCGGTTACTTCTGGAACAGCGGCATGTTCCTGTTCCGCGCCAGCCGCTTCCTCGAAGAGCTGAAAAAGCACGATCCGGACATCTACGACACCTGCCTGCTGACCCTGGAGCGCAGTGAGCAGACGGCCGACACCATCACCTTCGACGAAGCCACCTTCGCCTGCTGCCCGGACAACTCCATCGACTACGCCGTGATGGAAAAAACCCAGCGCGCCTGCGTGGTGCCGCTGTCGGCGGGTTGGAGCGATGTCGGCTGCTGGTCGTCGCTGTGGGAAGTCAACGAAAAAGACACCAATGGCAACGTCACCAAGGGCGATGTGGTGGTCCAGGACAGCCGCAACTGCATGATTCACGGCAACGGCAAACTGGTGTCGGTGATCGGCCTGGACAACATCGTGGTGGTCGAAACCAAGGACGCCATGATGATCGCCCACAAGGACAAGGTCCAAGGCGTCAAGCAGATGGTCAACACCCTCAACGCACAAGGTCGCACCGAGACCCAGAACCACTGCGAGGTCTATCGCCCTTGGGGTTCCTATGACTCGGTGGACATGGGCGGGCGCTTCCAGGTCAAGCACATCTCGGTCAAGCCGGGCGCGTGCCTGTCGCTGCAGATGCACCACCACCGCGCCGAACACTGGATCGTGGTCAGCGGTACCGCCGAAGTGACCTGCGACGAGAACGTGTTCCTGCTCTGCGAAAACCAGTCGACCTACATCCCGATCGCGTCGGTCCACCGCCTGCGCAACCCGGGCAAGATCCCACTGGAAATCATCGAAGTGCAGTCCGGCAGCTATCTGGGCGAAGACGACATCGAGCGTTTCGAAGACATCTACGGTCGCTCCACCCCGATCGAACGCGGCGTCTCGGTGAAGACTATCGCACAGTAACTAGGTAACGATCAGCCGCACCAGAAGCCCCCATCCAGCCCACTGCGTCCCCTATCCGCAGTGGGCTGGGTGGGGGCTTTTTTTTGAGGTACGTGATGGGCAGGCATCATTGTTTCAACATTGCCTGCTCCCTTCGGTAGGATGTACCTACGGTAACGGAGGCTTCCACCATGCTTATCGGCGTCTTGCTGGTCATCACCTGGCTCATCCTGCTGTTGCGCTACCCGGCCAAAGCCTTGCCGGTCTCCCTGGCGGCGTTCATCGGGCTGGGACTGGTCGCCGCCTGGGTGCTCTGGCAGGAAAACCGCGAAACCCGGCAATTGGAACGCCTGGAAATACGCCTCACCTATGCCCCCGGACAATGCCCCGCCGACCGACCGCTGTCGCTGAAGCTGAAAAACACCAATGACGTGCCACTGATCGTGCTGCGCTGGCGGGTCGCGGCCTATGCGCCTGGCGACACCATCAACCTGGCCGACACCCCCTACGACGCACCGCGCTACCGGGGCCCCGGCCAATTGCAGGCCGGCGCTGACTGGCAAGACTGCTTGCCGCTGCCGCCCCTGCGTCCGGGTTATCGCCCGCAGACCCTGGAGTTTCGCGCCGAGCGCTTGCACGGTAGCTTTTCCAACTGACTGCTCTCTCCCACTTTTTGCACAAGGAATGCGCCATGCCTGTTGCGCTGATTACCGGATGTTCCAGCGGCATTGGCCGCGCCCTCGCCGACGCCTTCAAGACTGCGGGTTATCAGGTCTGGGCCACGGCGCGCAAAGTTGAAGACGTAGTCACGCTCAACGCTGGCGGGTTCACCGCCGTGCAACTGGACGTCAACGACGGCCAGGCCCTGGAGCAACTGAACGAGCGAATCAACCAGCAGCATGGCCGCCTGGATGTGCTGGTCAACAATGCCGGCTACGGCGCCATGGGCCCGCTACTGGACGGCGGCGTGCCGGCCATGCAGCGCCAGTTCGAAACCAACGTGTTCGCCATCGTCGGGGTCACCCGGGCGCTGTTCCCGGTGTTGCGCCAGGCCAAAGGGCTGGTGGTGAACATCGGCAGCGTTTCCGGGGTGCTGGTCACGCCGTTTGCCGGGGCCTACTGTGCCTCGAAGGCCGCGGTGCATGCCTTGAGCGATGCCTTGCGCATGGAACTGGCACCGTTCGGCATCCGCGTGATGGAGGTCCAACCCGGCGCCATCGCTTCCAGCTTTGCCAAGAATGCCGGCCATGAAGCCGAACAGCTGATCAGCGAACAATCGCCCTGGTGGCCCCTGCGCGACGGCATCCGCGCCCGGGCCAAGGCCTCCCAGGACAACCCGACCCCGGCCCCCGAATTCGCCGCCAACTTGCTCAAGGCCGCGCAACAACCCAAGCCTCCCCGGCTGCTGCGCCTGGGCAATGGCAGCCGGGCGTTGCCGTTCATCGCGACATGGCTACCCACTGGTTTGCTACAGAAGGGGTTGATGAGGCGCTTTGGGTTGCATGGCGCCTTGTAGCCAGATGAGCTCGCTGAAAGACAGCGCCTGTCGAAGATCAGATGGCAGGTCTGATCGGCCACCAGCCCCGCACCAACGCCTCGGTAGCCTGGGTTGCCACACGTCTAGCTTCGGTCGCCTGGACAAATTTAATGATCAACGATGCCCGACGTAGCTGTTCGGAATCGAGTTCAATGACACCGCGTCCCCACTCCACCCCTTGTACCGGTTCCAAAGGCGGTTGCGTCTGGGGCGGGTGGGTCATGCTGTCGAGAAGCTCGCGAGGCCATGGCGAGGTATCCAGAGGGTCACCAAAAGAAGCGTTGCTCAGGCTGTCGACAATAGACTCCCATCCCTCCTCGAATGCACGCCAAATGGGCGACATTTCCTTGAGGTAGGGTGCCCAGGAAAGCGTCTCGAATTGCGGTTCTCCTTCCGTGAAATCTTTCAACAGATGGCTGACGAAAAGCGCCTCGGTTGCGCGAGCGTTGAATACCTGGGGGCTCCACCCATCGTTGATGGCCTGTAGATCAGCCCAAACTTGATAGTGCTGCGAAATGAACCGGGGAAAATCGTTCGGCTTGGGACCCGCCAGGTCCAAGCAGAAGTAGCGGAATGATTGCAGATGCCTCTCCAGCTCACCCAACGTAAATGTCCGATGGCGCATGCTGGGCTCCAGACGCGAATAAATACGTGACCGCAAGGCCTTGAAGCGCTCATCAAGGTCGGTGACACGCTGACGTGTGAACTCCATGGAACCGTCCAGATTGAAAAGACGCTCGGCGGCTGTCACGCCGCGGTAGTTCGGCCCGGAAGTGTTGAGTCCGATCTCCTGCACCCCGCCAAGGCGGGTTATCTCATCGCTGAGCCAGTCGAGGAATCTCGCACTGGAGGGGTTTTCGCGAAGCTGTTCGAAACTGCCGCGCAGCCTCGTGTCCGAGACCCAGAGGTCACGGGTATACGCAAAGCGATAACCCGCTGCTCGCAGCCTGGCGATCTGGCTCACCGGCAGCGGGTTGTCATCCAGGTTCACACCCAGCGACTGGCTGCCTTGCGCATTGTGGGGCAACACCGATAGCAGGGCGTCCAGATTGGTAATGGCGTTTTCGCGCAAGATCAAAAATAGCTTGCGGGAGGGGATGCGCTGTAATAGTTCGATGAGTGCCGCAGGAATCTCTCTGAGTTTCGACTGGGCCAAGTTCACCAATTCCAACTGGGGGAATCCCGCCATATTCGGTAAATCAATCACGCGATTGCCGCTCAGGTCCAGTGCGACAAGGCGATTGAGATGGCCCAGGAACGAATGGTTTTGCTCATCCAAGACCAGCCTGCTATCGCCCAGGCTGAGGGCCTCCAATTGCCTCAGGCGTCCAATGGCTTGCAGCAGCTGGGGCCCGAACGAGAGGTTATTTTTCCACACCAAGTGTTTGAGCCGCGGCAACGCTGCCAGCGCCTCGATCGCCGAGACGGCGCCTTGAACGAGCGCAGGCTCCAGGCCGCCGGACACGCCGGAAAGCTCAAGCCATTCCAGCGTGGCGCTGGGGGTTGGCGCGAGCAGGGGCGCGAAAACCTGATCGTTGAAAACGAGCGGGTTCTCGTTCAATAACAGAAACCGCAGCCCTGTCATGCCAGCCACGGCGCTGGGGCAACGTGAGAGGCGATTATTGGTCAGCGTGAGCTCGACGAGTGAGGGAAAGCGACTCAAGAAATCCGAGGGATCTTCACTTAAAGCCAGCCCCTTGAGTGAGATCACCTCAACATGGCTGAAATCAGCGGTAAGCCTCGGCAGCTCCCCTATTGGGCAAGCCTCCACCGCCAAACTCAGCACTTCGCGTGGCCCAACGGGAAAACGGATCTCACGGCGCCAACTGCGGCGCAACGCCCTGCCTACGTTCTGGCGGATCGCCGTCCTCACGCCCGGATCATCATGTTCCACGGCATGGTGCTTGCCCTGGGCTTGCTCCCAGATCTCCAGGCTCTCATCGAGGGTCTTCCATTCGGCTTCTTTTTCACTGATCAGCAGGGCCAGGGATCTGCCGGTGTGCTCACTGCGCAGCTGGAGTTCGGTCATCATCCGGGCGCTGATCGTTGCGTCCGGGTAGAGCGTCTGAAGGCGAGATTGCACGGTGGGTCTGCGCTGCCAGCCCCCCAGGCCTCGCCCACTCATCGGGTAGCCCAGGTGCTCACCCACTCGCTCAAGGGAACGTACACCGGCAAGTTGCAATGGCCGAATGCCCAACGCGGAGCGCAACGGCTCGCGGCTGCTCAAGGCACGCTCCATCAGACGGCCACGCAGCCTGTCCTGCTGCCAAATATCCAGACCCAACTGGCGACGGGCCGAGTCCGGCAAGGCCCGCAGCAAAGCATCTTCCAGGTCTGTGGGTGGGCTGAGCTCGTTACCCGTCTGGTCGAAAGGCTCGTAGCGACCGTCGCGGCGGCGAATCGTCTTCAGCGGCCCAGCGTCACCGGCTTGCAACGGCTCGACAAAACCGCCATCGAGCAGCAGTTGCACACCTACCGGCTCTACCAGTTCCGCCAGCTCGGATGCCAACAGCCGCATGACCAAACGGTCCCGGTCATTACCGGACACACCGTCCTTCAACGCTTCCAATGCACGCACGACACGTAACTCACGCAGCACTTCGACCGTTCGTAGGGCAAGGCTCTGTGGTACGCGACCAGTGCTAAGGCCATGTTGTTCTTCGACGCTCATACTCGACAGCAGGGCATCCGCCAGGGGCTCCGGCAAACTGGGAAAGTCGCGACGCAAGCGCACTGCGTTCGGATGTCGGGCTGCAAGACTGGCGAAGTTATCGATCAACCGGTAGCCGTAGCGCTCCAGACTATCGGCCAACAGGTTGGCGAGGCGGCGATGGGTGATGGCTGGGGCCTCCCAGGGGGTTTCAGGCCCCAGCAAAGCGCTCTTCTCGCGCGCCTCCAATTGCCCCAACAACCGTTCCTGCCATTGGCCGGTGTTGAACGCGGCACCGTCGAGATGCAGCTCGGGGGCTTCTCCTGCGATGAAAAAAGAGGCTCGTGCGTCCAAATAGCGAAACGCACGACGGGCCGGCCAACCGGGCAACTCCGTGAGTAATTGCGCAACCCCCAGGGGCACATTCGGTAAGGCTTGATCGGCACGCAGTCGGGTGATCGCGTCCGCTATTTGCGCCCCGGCGGCAAGACGCCGAGCCATGTACGGCAAAAGTATCGGGAGTGGCTCGCCGTTCACTGCCAGGTAGCGCAGTCGATCATCACTGATACCGACCAGTCGCTGAGCATCGTCCAGGGCGGCGCTTGTCAAGGATTGCAACTGGGGATCGATGTCCCGCAGCAACCGTGCGCCTTGCATGCCCAAGGGATCGCGATGCATCCAGCGCCACCCTGTCGGTCGGCGCCACTCCACGGCCGGCACTACGCCACGGTGATCGGGGGGAAGCCTGAGATGCAGATCAAGTTCTTCGCCGGTCACCTCGTAGAAACGTCCATCTATCTTTACCCAGGCATCATCCGCAGCGCGCCAGACGCCATAGGGGTCGACCGTCGCGTAGTCCGGCGGCGACCGCAGGCTGGCGAACGCCTCGGTGCGACCGTGCCAAAGCCGCTCATTGCCATTGGTCGTGACCACCGGGTTCATGTCATCAAGCAGATGATTGGCCCCCAAGGCCCCAACCGCGAAGGTCGCGGCGCTCATCGCGGCGCTGAACAGATGCTGGATCGCTTCTAGCCGCTCTCCCAGGTTGAGCGCATGGGCGCCTTCATAGACATCCAGGATGAATTGCCCCATCCCCAGCGCAACCCCTGCCCAGGCCAGTGGCTCGACGCCCGGCAGGAACATGCTGATACCGCTGAAAAATTGCAGCCCGGCGCCCAGCCACATCCAGGCTTCGCCAATCAGAACGTCTCGGTCAATATCAGCCACTGAGCGGGCCTGGCTCAATGCACTGCTCAGCACAACGCTACGCCACTCACGGTACAGGCCTTGCCAGAAGTCCCCGCGTAGTTCGTGGGCCTTGAGCAGGTTGGTTTCTCCCTTGCGCAATAGTTGAACCAGCGCCGGGTCGCTCCAGTTTCTATGAGGCAGCGGCAAAAGTCGGGAGAAAAATGCCGCATATCGAAGGTCTTTCAAACGCTCGACCAGATCCGCCTGGAACGCGGCCGAGTTGGCATATTGCTTGATGGGCGAGACAGGATCGCCAGGCATATGGACCACTATTGGCACCTGTCGCCCGGCGGTCTGGCGATCGCCCCAAAATACACGCCCCCCTGGCAGGATGATGCGATGCTCCGCCCGCCAACGGTCGCTCAATTCAAGACCGCTGGCGAACGCCGTCGACAACGGTTCTAGGGGGGTGGATGCATCGAGATGCACGCCAAAGGACGCCAGGATGCGTTCGCCCGTGATATCCAACAAACCCTGCATGCGGGCTTGCTGGGCGTCGTGTCGCAGCTGCGTCTTTTTGTATTCGATGTACGTTGCCGCGAAGGTTGGCAAAGCAACCGCATCATGGGAAAGCTGGGGCAGTT
This sequence comes from Pseudomonas sp. RL_105y_Pfl2_101, assembly GCF_963970585.1. Lineage (NCBI taxonomy): Bacteria > Pseudomonadati > Pseudomonadota > Gammaproteobacteria > Pseudomonadales > Pseudomonadaceae > Pseudomonas > Pseudomonas sp. RL_105y_Pfl2_101. Next base: position 54,799 of record NZ_CAXAPG010000014.1, on the reverse strand, counting down.
GGCGTCGCAGCTCGTGACCGTAAGCTGTTCCTGTATCGAGATCACGACAGAGCTTGGCAAAATCGTGAATGTGTACGCTGCCAGTGCTGCCAGGGTCAGGGTCAGGGTCAGGGTAAAGCGTGAACCGACTGCCTCCGATAAAAGCCTGCGCCTGAGTATCGGAGACGGTGAAATTGATCAATGCGTGTTCCAGCAGCGATCGCTTTTCGGGGGGATGGGGGGCACATACCGGCGTTGAGAGCCCTCCTCCAGGTATCGGATAGGTCGCGCATTCATCGCGAAAGTGCCTGGTCAGTTCAGAACGTTCCAAGTCGATGTGCGTGCCGAAAAAACGATCCATGGAGGGTTGCATGCGCGACAGCGCAAAGTCGCGCAACGACGGGATAACACTCATCGCTTGGTTGAAGCCATACCCTGCTTCGACCAGGTCCAGGGCGGCCTGTCGTAGTTTTGCCTGTTCGGTCTGGTTCGCATCCAGCAGCCAAATGGGCAGCCGGCGGCGAATGAAATGATGGTGAGTCAGCTGGGTCATCGAGAGCTCCTTCAGTCGAAGACACAAGCTTGAACGGGCTTGGGACAGGCTTGGTGGTAGATAGTTACTACATTGGAAAAAACCTCAGCGTCCGACGTGCGGCTCGACCACAACGGTGCAAGTCATTCCCGCCGCCAGCAGCACAGCGTCGGGCACTTCATCGAGATGGATGCGCACCGGCACCCGCTGGGCCAGGCGTACCCAGTTGAACGTGGGATTCACGTCCGCAATCAACTCACGGCTCTCGGGGTTGTCGCGGTCGTAGATCCCTCGGGAAATACTTTCCACGTGCCCCTTGAGCACCTCACCGCTCATCAACTGCAACTGCGCCGAATCGCCGACCCGCACCTTGGGCAATTTGGTTTCTTCGAAGAAGCCGTAGACCCAGAACGAATTCATGTCCACCACAGCCATTTTCGCCTCGCCAATGCGCGCATAGTCGCCGCGGTGCACATTGAGGTTGGTGACGTAGCCATCCACCGCCGCGCGCACTTCGGTGCGCGACAGGTTCAGCTCCGCGGCCTCCAATTGCGCCTGGGCCTGCTGGTAGTCGGCCAGGGCGGAGTCGGCGATATTGCTGGCGTCGTCGCGGTTTTCCCGGGAGATCACCAGGCTGTCCAAGTCGGCACGCCGATGGGCATTGACCTTGCGCATTTCCCAAGTGGCCTTGCGCGACGCCACCAGGGAGCGAGCCTGCTTCACGGCGATGCGGTAATGCTCGGAGTCGATGCGCATCAGCAGGTCGCCCTTTGTCACCCGTTGGTTGTCGCGCACCGGCACCTCGACCACCTCGCCGCTGACATCGGCCGCCACATTGATGATGTCGGCCCGCACCCGGCCATCGCGGGTCCAGGGCGTGTTCATGTAATGGACCCACAGCGTACGGCCGACCCACAGCGCCAGGGCCAGTACCAACAGCGTCGCCAACAGGCTGAAAAACTTTTTCATCGCATCGATCTCAACGGTACACCGTCAGCGCCAGCGCGCCGAACAGACAGGTAAACAGACTCAGGCGGAGCAACGCCGGGTGCCAGAAGAAGCGGTACAGGTCCAACCCCGACAGAAAACGATCCAAGGCCCAGGCCAGGGCGGCGGCGATGAAAAACATCAGGGTCATGGTGGGCATGTACACACCATGGAAAGCGATCTCACGGGGCATGTTCAGGTTCCTGGAGCAGCGGTGCGGCGTGCGGCCTGGCATAGCCGGCCAATGGCGATTGCGGGTCGAGCAAAGAAGTGCGGATGAAATGCAGGTAGCTTTTTACGCGGCGCAGGGCCGAGGTGTCGAAATGCGGGGCGAAGGGTTCGTCGGTGGCCTGCACGCGGCCGATGGCGTGGTCCACTGCCACCAGGGCACGCCCCAGATTGCTCTGGCTCGGTTGGCGGAACAGGCGCACCAGCGCCCGCCCCATCACACGAATCGCCTGGCGCCACGGCTGGCTTTGCGCATAAGCCGGATGCACCGGCAAAATCGCCTGTTCCTTGCGCAACTCGATAATCGCGTGACCGACCTCCAGCACCACGAACATCCAGCGCAGCAAGTCCCGTTGCACCCGAGGCTGCCCCGCCGCCAACCCGTAGGCCTGATGCAGCAAGTCGCGAGTACCACTTTCGAAGCTCGACGCCAGGCCCTTGAGCTTGCCACTGATGGCAAACACCACTTGCTCACGCAAATCCTGTTCGAGCCGGCGCCACAACCAACGGCTGTTGGGCGGCAAAATGATTGCCCCGGTCGCGGCACACACCAGCATGCCGAGAATCATCGCGATGTAATCGTTGATGAAGGCGTAGGGGTTGTAGACCGTCAGGTTGTCCGGCACCGAACCGGTGCTGAAAAAGATCAGCAGACCCAGCCCGACCCCGGCGTATTTCGGTCGCGAACTGAGGAACGAACCGAGCATGATCACCGGCGCCAGCATCACGCAGAGCAAAGGGAAGCCGTCGATCAACGGGAAGATGAAGAACATCTCGACAAAGCCGATCAACGCCCCGAACAACGTGCCGCAGGCCATCTGGAAAGCCATGCGCTTGGGGTTCGGTGTTGCGGCCGACAAGCCCACGGTGGCGGCGGCGATCATCGTCATGGTCGCGCCGCTCGGCCAGGCCGTGGCGACCCAATAACTCCCCAGTACCAACAGGATGAAGGCGGCGCGAACACCCGATGCCGTGGCGGCCAGCCCGTTGGTCTGCGGCACGAACGGTTCATCCCAGCGCTCACGTTCGTGGCTATGATCGGCCAGGGAGGCGTGAGTCAGGGCATAGCCGTGCAAGTCGTCGACGAAGCGATAAAGCAGCTCGTAGGCGGTATGGAAATCCAGTTGCTGCCCATCACTGGGCGCCGTTTCCTGGAACAACGCCCGCAGCCTTCGCACCTGGGCCGGCAGCTCGGCCTTGTACTCGGCCAGCGCCGCCGCCAGACGGGCCGCATCGGCGTCGATCAGGGTGCGACCACTGAAACCGTCCAGCAGTTCGGCCAACGTCTGCAAACCCGGCTTGATGGCATTGACCACATGATCCGCCGCACTGCTGCGCAAGCGCTCAAGCAACTGGTGCAAAGCGTTAAAGCGGGTGGTGATGCCCATGAACTCGCTGTTCAAGCGACTGAGCCGACCGTTGCGCCGACGCATGTGCGGGTCTTCGAACACGGTTACGCTGCGCAGGCTTTCCAGGCCCACCGCCTCGGCGATGAAGCCCACGTTGCGCGCTTCGAATGCCTCCCGCTGGCTGCGCCCACGCAGGCCATCAGTGACAAACAGGGCAAATACCCCAAAGCGCTGGTACAACGCATTGCGCATGGCTGCACTGGCGGTTTGCGGCAGGATCGCGGCGCTGACCAGGGTGGCGCAGAGGATCCCCAGGGAAATCTCCAGCACCCGCCAGACCGCCGCCATGAACGCGCCTTCCGGATGGGCCAGGGCCGGCAGGCCGATCATCGCCGCGGTGTAGCCGGCCAGCACAAAACCATAGGCCCGGAAGTTGCGATAACGCGCCGCCCCTGCTGAACAGAGACCAACCCAGACCGCCAGGCAAGCGAGGAACGGCTCGGTGTTCTGGGCAAACAAGGCGATCAACGCCACCATCACCGCCGAGCCGGCCAGAGTGCCAACAAAGCGGTAGAAACTCTTGGCGAACACCTGGCCGCTCTGGGGCTGCATGACGATGAACACGGTGATCATGGCCGTGCGTGGTTGCGGCAACTCCAGGCGCATTGCCAGCCACAAGGTCAGGAATGCGGCAAACAGAACCTTGAAGATGTAGACCCAGGTCACCCCGTCGCTGCGGGCCCAGTCGAAGAAACCACGGCGCCATTGGAGACGGTACAGCCAAAGTAAAGACGTCAAGGAAGGCATACCCCGCATCGTGGTGAGGGAACTTGCTCCCGCTTGGGTTGTGCCTTGTCGCAGCTGTGTAGGCGCTGCCAAAGGCTGCGATCTTTTGATCTTTTCGCTTGGGACTCAGGTGCCTGAGGAAAGATCGCAGCCTCGTTGCACTCGGCAGCTCCTACAGGGTCCAACCCGCCACCCAGCGCCGTCACCAGGTCGGCATGGGCACTCAAGCGCGCCGCCTGCACTTGCTGTTGCACCTGTTGTTGCTTGAACAACAGGCTTTGGGCGTTGAGCACGTTGAGGTAATCGGTGAGCCCGCGCTGGAACGCCACCATTGCAATGTCGTAGGTCCGCTGGGCGACGGCCACCGATTCGGCGGCGAAGACCTGCTGCTTGTCCATGGATTGACGGCGGATCAACTGATCGGAAATCCCCTTGAGGGCGTTCACCAGTGTCTGATTGTAGTGCGCCACAGCGATGTCATAACCGGCCGCCACCTCGCCCAACTGCGAACGCAAGCGCCCGCCATCGAAGATCGGCAACGTGATCGCCGGCCCGACGTTGTAGGTGAGCTTCTTACCCGTCAAGAACTCCAGCGCCCCACCGCCGGTGGCCATGTAGCCGAGGCTCCCCACCAGGTCGACGTTGGGATAAAAACCGGCCCGGGCCACCTCGATGCTCCGGGCCTGGGCCGCCACCTGCCAACGCCCGGCAACCACATCCGGACGCTGGCCGAGCAGTTCGGCGGGCAAGGCCGACGGCAGCTTCAAGGGCGCGCCGAGGGCCAGGGTCGGGCGTTGCAATTGCGCCCCCACCCCCGGCCCCTTGCCGGCCAGGGCCGCCAACTGATTGCGGCTCAAGGCGATGGCTTCGTCCAGAGCGTCGAATTGACGATGGGTCTCGGGCAGCGGTGCCTGGGCCTGGCTGACGTCGAAATGAGTGCCGATGCCGCCGTCCAGGCGCCTCTGCGCAAGGTCGAGAATCTGCTCTTGTTGGTGGAGGGTCGCGGCGACGATATCGCGCTGGGCGTAGTGCAATGAAAACTGGATGTAGGCGCGCACAATGTTGCTTTGCAGTTCCAGTTGCGCCTGACGCGCCTCAGCGACACTGACATGGGCCAGGTCAACCGCCCGTTCGCTGGCATTGCGCTCGCGGCCCCACAGGTCCAGGGCGTAGCTCAAGCCCAGGGCGGCGTTGTTGTCCCAGGTTGTGGTGTCGGCCAACTCACCCGGACCATAGAACTGATCGGTGGGCCAGTGATGGCGCTTAAGGGTCGCCTCGCCATTGATCTGCAGCGACTCGGCGGCCTCGGCAATACCGGCCATGGCCTTGGCCTGGCGCACCCGCGCGGCGGCCATGGCCAGGCTCGGGCTGTCCTGCATGGCCAGGTCGACCCAGCGATCCAACTGCCGATCGCCGTAGGCTTGCCACCACTGGCGGGTGGGCCAGTGGGCGTCGCGAACCGCCTCGCGGATGGCTGCATCGGTAGCCAGTTGGTTGGCTGGCAATACCTGGTTTTGCGGCCCTATCCCGCCGGTCCCGATGCAACCGCTAATGGTTAATGTCAGAACCCAAACACTGAGAGTCTTCAGCTCTCTGCTGATGCAACGCGGCACTTGCGCAAAATTCCTGAGATGGGGGGCATGAAGCGATCATGAGAATGCATGCCTGGTAACACACCTGTGGGAGCAAGCTCGGCTCCCACAAAGGCTCGCTCCCACAGGAATCAGTGACCCAGGATTGGCGGCAATTCTAGGCATCGCCCTCCCCGGCGATAAGCCGACCTTTCTGTGAATCTTTGTTACCGTTAACGCGATAATCCATTAGTCGGGTCCCGCTGCTCTGTAACTTCGTGTCACAATTTGCCACCTCCCAAGAGAGCCCTCCATGGACACCTTGCAAAACATGCGCGCGTTCAGTTGTGTTGCCGAAGCGGGCAGTTTCACCGCCGCCGCCGCGCAACTGGACACCACGACGGCCAACGTGTCGCGTGCGGTTTCCAACCTGGAAGCCCATCTGCAAACCCGCTTGCTCAACCGCACCACTCGCCGCATTGCCCTGACCGAAGCGGGTAAACGCTATTTGTTGCGTTGCGAGCAGATCCTGGCTTATGTCGAAGAAGCGGAAGCCGAGGCCAGCGACGCCCATGCGCGACCGGCCGGGCAGTTGAAGGTCCATACGATGACCGGCATCGGCCAACATTTCGTGATCGACGCCATCGCCCGTTACCGCAAGACGCATCCGGATGTGACCTTCGACCTGACCCTGGCCAACCGGGTGCCGGACATCCTGAACGAGGGCTACGACGTCTCCATCGTGCTCGCCAGCGAGTTACCGGATTCGGGCTTCGTCTCCCAGCGCCTGGGGATCACCTACAGCATCGTCTGCGCCTCGCCCGCCTACGTGAAAACCAGCGGCTGCCCACAACAACCCGGCGACCTGCTCAACCACGCCTGCCTGCGCCTGGTCAGCCCGGTCATTGCGCTGGAAAAATGGGTGTTCGACGGCCCGGAAGGCCAGGAGATGGTCACCATCAACAGTTCGCCGTTCCTGGTGAATTCCGCCGATGCGATGAAAACCGCGATCACCAGCGGCATGGGCGTGGGGGTATTGCCGGTGTACGCGGCCATCGAAGGCTTACGCAACGGCACGCTGGTACGGGTCATGCCCAGCTACCGCTCCCAGGAACTGAACCTCTATGCCATCTACCCTTCGCGCCAATACCTGGATGCGAAGATCAAGACCTGGGTCGAGTACCTGCGAGGCTCGTTGCCGGAAATCCTCGCAGCACAGCAGTCTGAGCTGGCGGCTTACGAATTGAGTGGAAGCCTGGCGGGCGCACGGGTCGCGAACTGAAGTCGCCCCCGTGCGTGAAGGATGATTTCAGCGCTTACCCATCGAACGACGCGTGCCGGGAGGCGCGGCGCCCGGGGTTTTGGTGTGGCCATTCTTCGCGCCGTTCTTGTACCACGGCTGCTGGCTGGCGCCCTTGGCCGCAGCCAGTTCACCGGGTTTGAACGGGAATTTGAAGGCAGGGATCGCCGCTTTGACGTCCTCGTTGCTGGAAACATCGCTGTCGGACAAGTCGGCCTGTTCGCCGCCAGGGAATTCGTCTGCAGGCGAAGGTGTCGGGGAAGTCATGTAAGGCTCCGGGTCATGCATGCAAGTCGGGCCCGAAGGGCGAGCCGCGAAAGGCGGCAGTATACCTGCCCGATATCACCGCGCGCAGGGCAGTTTCATCTGGCACAACCATTCATCTGACAGCAAGCCAGGACAAAACTGACAAGCCTGTCAGTTAGCCGTCCCCCACCCTGGCAAACCGATTGCCGGCGAACACCTGCCGCGACTATTCGAGTGCATCTATCGCGTCGAGACCTTGCGCAGCAACAGTGGCGCCAACACGTTCGGGATCCGCTTGCCAGCCTGAGGCAGCCACAAGGTGGCGTCTTTTCCTGCATTGAATGCCGGGCGAAAGCCAACCGGATCAAAATCAACAGATCGCAGCCTTCGCCAGCCCCTCCCAGTTATTGCGCAAACACTGATTGCCCACCCTCACCGATCCAAGCACAATCAGCAAAAGGCCAGCATCTGCTTCATTGCCGGTTTGCAATCCTTTGGGAAGGATCCCAGCCACATGACAACGTAGACATCGGCCCCATGAGCGCGCGCAGTGCAACACCCGGCAACACCCCGCCTTCGATACATTCAGAACGGGTACTCGTACTGGCCAGTTCGCTGGTTGTCATCGCCATCCTGAGCATCGTGACCTTCCTACTGATTCGCGAACATGGCGCCGCACAACAGGCAGCGACACGTGCGGCGACCAATATCGTGCAACTGATTAACACCGATGTGCTGCGTAACGTGGAGCTCTACGATCTGTCGCTGCAAGGTTTGGTCGGCGCCGCCAAACGCGAAGACCTGAAAGACGTATCGCCGGCGATTCGCCATCTGGCGCTGTTCGACCGCGCCACCACCGCCCCCTACAAAGGCGACATCCTGCTGCTGGACAAAGGCGGCGATGTGATCGCTGATTCCGCCTCGATCACGCCGCGTAAAGACAACTATGCCGATCGGGAGTATTTCCAGTCCCATATCCAAGATACAAACCCGGGCATGATGGTCAGCCGCCCGTTCCGCTCCAGAAGTCACGCGCAGGACTGGCGCATCAGTTTCAGCTATCGATTGAGCAACGAACGGGGTGAGTTCATGGGCGTGGCCGAGGCCGCAATGCGCCTCAACTACTTCAACCAACTGTTCAAGAGTCTGAACATCGGTCATGACGGTACGGTCAACCTGGTCAGCCGAGACGGTATTCTCCTGGCTCAAGAGCCCCCTTTGGCCGAAGACATGACAGGCAAGGACTTCAGTCACCGACCGAATTTCATGCGGATCCTACGCGAAGGCAATGGCAGTTTTACCAGCGTTTCTGGCCAGGATCAGACGCCGCGCCTGTACACTTTTTCCCAGGTGGGCAACTTGCCCTTGATCGTCGTGGTGGCGCTCTCCTCTCAAGAGGTGTTCGCCTCATGGCAACGCACGGCATTGCTGGTCAGCGGTGCCACCGGTGCGCTGTGCATCGGTTTGCTCTGGCTCACCTGGCTGCTGCGCTGCGAATTGCGACGCCGCTACAGAGCTGAACGGAAATTGGCCCAACTGGCGTCGGTCGACGCCCTCACCGGCCTGGCCAATCGACGAACGCTGGACGAAACGTTGCAACAGGAATGGCTGCGCGCCCAACGTTCGGGCCAACCCTTGTCTGTGTTGATGATCGATGCCGATCATTTCAAGGCGTTCAATGATCGCCATGGTCATCAACAGGGTGACGAGGCCCTGAGGGCCTTGGCGCAGTTGATCGGCCAGCATGTGCGACGCCCCGCCGACCTGGCAGCGCGCTATGGCGGTGAAGAGTTCTCGGTGGTGCTGCCGGAGACCACCACCGCCGGTGCGTTCGCCATGGCCCAGAACATTCGTGACGCGGTTGAACAACTGCCACCGATGATCAAGGGGGGAGCCCCCATGACGGTGAGTATTGGCATCGCTACTTGGCTGAACGGGCCGTATGGCGAACTCCCGCAACTTTTACTCGCCGCGGACAAGGCCCTGTACCAGGCTAAGGCCAGTGGGCGAAATCGTGTGGTTTGCGCGATGTGACGCTCCCCTGTGGCTGTAGGGCGCTTAATTGGGGTGTATATCCGTTCTTTGGTAACGGCCACTTAGGGTTCCGCCCTGACGGCGGGTCACTTTCGAAAAGCCGGAATGCCGGCCCAGGCGAAAGTAACCAAAACGCCTCTGCCCCACCACCCGGTGCCTCGCCTAGGCTCGGCATGCCTGACGCTCCAGATCAAAAGCTTAACCGAGGCGCCGTAAGGGCGGAACCCTAAGCCGTCGCTACCGAATTAACGGATATACACAAGAAAGCACCCATAAAAAAAGGCCACCCAAAGGCAGCCTTCAAAAACTAGAGAGGTTTTTTGCTTACACGGCCGCAACAGGGCGCATGTAAGAGATTGGTGCGGTGCTGGCGTCTTCGAACGTCACGACTTCCCAAGCATCTTTCTGCTCAATCAACTTGCGCAGCAGCTGGTTGTTCAGTGCATGGCCGGACTTGAAGCCCTTGAACTCACCAATCAGGCTATTGCCCAGCAGGTAGAGGTCACCGATTGCATCAAGGATCTTGTGTTTGACGAATTCGTCTTCATAGCGAAGGCCGTCTTCGTTCAATACACCATCGGAATCGACCACGATCGCGTTTTCAACGCTGCCGCCGAGTGCGAGGTTGTGCTTGCGCAGGTACTCGATGTCACTCATGAAACCAAAGGTACGGGCGCGGCTGACTTCTTTTACGAACGAAGTGCTGGAAAAATCCACGCTTGCACTCTGGGTGCGGTCACGGAAAACCGGGTGATCGAAGTCGATCTCGAAGCTCACCTTGAATCCTTCGAAAGGGACGAAAGTGGCGCGCTTATCGCCGTCTTCCACTGTCACTTCCCGCAAGATACGGATGAACTTCTTGGCTGCGTCCTGCTCTTCCAGGCCAGCCGATTGAATCAGGAATACGAAGGGTCCGGCACTGCCATCCATGATTGGGACTTCGGACGCGGAGAGCTCGACGTAGGCGTTATCGATGCCCAGGCCAGCCATGGCCGAAAGCAAATGCTCCACCGTGTCCACTTTGGTGTCACCGTTGACCAGAGTGGTCGACATAGTGGTTTCACCAACGTTTTCCGCGCGAGCAGGAATCTGCACCACAGGGTCGAGGTCGGCACGACAAAACACGATGCCGGTATCGACAGGCGCGGGCTTGAGGGTCAGGTAGACCTTCTCGCCGGAGTGCAAACCGACACCTGTGGCACGGATAATATTCTTCAGGGTGCGTTGTTTAATCATGGCATGGGCCGCTTCAGCGCAAATTGCGAACTGGTATCAACAAAGGCTGGCGATGATAGCAGACCAGACCTTTGCTGAACACCAATCACCCGTATCCCCCTGATACATTTCATCAATCGGCCTGACGACGCAGGAATGCCGGGATGTCCAGGTAATCCAGATCGTCTTGCGGATTCATCTTCGCGGCAGCCGCAGCACCGGCCTGGGCCTGGTTGCGCATGACGGTCGGACGGTCCAGGTCACGGTAGTTCACCGCAGGCTGCTCCTGACGAACGGGGGCTTGCTGCTGTGGCTGGGAGGCCATGGCGGTCTGGACGGTGTTATCGATCACCTTCATCGGTTTCTCGATTTTCGCGCCCAGGCCAGTGGCAACCACGGTCACGTGCAGCTCGTCACGCATGTCCGGATCGATCACGGTGCCGACCTTGACCATCGCGTGGTCGGAAGCGAACGCCTCGATGATGCTACCCACGTCGGAGTACTCGCCCAGGGACAAGTCGGGACCGGCGGTGATGTTCACCAGGATACCGCGGGCACCCTGCAGGTTGACGTCTTCGAGCAACGGGTTGCGGATAGCCGCTTCGGTGGCTTCGCGCGCACGGTTCGGACCGCTGGCGCAGCCAGTGCCCATCATCGCCATGCCCATTTCGGACATCACAGTGCGTACGTCGGCGAAGTCGACGTTGATCATGCCTGGACGCTTGATGATGTCGGAGATACCGCGAACGGCACCGGCCAGTACGTCATCGGCCTTGGCGAAAGCCGACAGCAGGCTTGCGTCTTTACCCAGGATGGTCAGCAGCTTCTCGTTAGGAATGGTGATCAACGAGTCGACGCTTTCGCTCAGCGCGCGGATGCCTTCGTCGGCGATCTGCATGCGCTTGCGGCCTTCAAACGGGAACGGACGGGTCACCACCGCAACGGTGAGGATGCCCATTTCCTTGGCCACTTCGGCAATGATCGGGGCGGCACCGGTACCGGTACCACCGCCCATGCCAGTGGTGATGAACACCATGTTGGTGCCGGCCAGGACTTCGGCGATGCGCTCGCGGTCTTCCAGGGCAGCCTGACGGCCAACCTCAGGATTCGCGCCGGCACCCAGGCCCTTGGTCACGCCGGTACCCAGTTGCAGGATGGTCCGCGCGCCGATGTTTTTCAGCGCTTGAGCATCAGTGTTGGCGCAAATGAATTCGACGCCTTCGATGTTGCTCTTGACCATGTGGTTGACAGCGTTGCCGCCGCCACCGCCGACACCGATTACTTTGATAACCGGGCTAGCGGGGATGTTGTCTACGAGTTCGAACATTTTCCCTCTCCTTTCATTCTCTAGTTTTTTCGCCTACTGCGTTTGCTGCGTCTTCCTGCGCCAAGCCTGAAACCTGCCGCTTGAAGCTTTGAAACTGTTTAAAAGTTGCCTTTGACCCAAGCCTTGAGCTGCTCGAACAGCGGAGCCTTCGGCTCGTCGCTGCTGTAGCTGTCGCGGCTGCCGATGCCCGAAAACGAAATCCCGTCGGACTGTTTCTGCAAGCCGTACATCAACAGGCCCACGCCAGTGGAATAGATCGGGTTGCGGACCACGTCATCCAGGCCCTTGACGCCATGGGGCACGCCCAGGCGCACCGGCATGTGGAAAATTTCTTCGGCCAGCTCGACCGCGCCTTCCATCTTCGACGTACCGCCGGTCAGCACGATGCCGGCCGGGATCAGGTCTTCGTAACCACTGCGACGCAGTTCGGCCTGGATCAGCGTGAACAGCTCGTCATAACGCGGCTCGACCACTTCGGCCAGGGCCTGGCGTGACAGTTCGCGCGGTGGACGGTCGCCGACGCTTGGCACCTTGATGGTTTCGCCGGCACCGGCCAGCTTCGCCAGGGCGCAGGCGTAACGGATCTTGATTTCCTCGGCGTACTGGGTCGGGGTGCGCAACGCCATGGCGATGTCGTTGGTCACCTGGTCGCCGGCAATCGGAATCACCGCCGTGTGGCGAATGGCGCCTTCGGTGAAGATCGCGATGTCTGTAGTGCCGCCGCCGATGTCCACCAGGCACACGCCCAGTTCTTTCTCGTCGTCGGTCAGCACCGAGTAGGCCGAGGCCAGTTGCTCGAGGATGATGTCGTCGATTTCCAGGCCGCAGCGACGTACGCATTTCTCGATGTTCTGCGCAGCGTTCACCGCACAGGTCACCACGTGGACCTTGGCTTCCAGACGCACGCCGGACATGCCCAGGGGCTCACGCACGCCTTCCTGGTTATCGATCACGTAATCCTGCGGCAGGGTGTGCAGTACACGCTGGTCCGCCGGGATCGCCACGGCCTGGGCCGCGTCGAGTACGCGCTCAAGGTCGGCGGAACTGACCTCGCGATCACGAATTGCCACGATGCCGTGGGAGTTCAGGCTGCGGATGTGATTGCCCGCCACGCCGACGAACGCCGAGTGGATCCGGCAACCGGCCATCAGTTGCGCCTCTTCGATGGCGCGCTGGATCGATTGCACGGTGGACTCGATGTTCACCACCACGCCTTTTTTCAAGCCGCGGGACGGGTGTGTACCGATCCCGACGATGACCAGCGTGCCGTCGTCCGCGACTTCGCCTACCAGCGCCACCACCTTGGAAGTGCCGATATCAAGACCGACGATCATTTTCCCGCTTTGCACGTTTGCCATGGGTCCTGCCTCTTCTTAATTCTTCGCGACGGCGGGTTCGGCCGTCGTGGGCGCTACAGGTTCCCGCCAGCCAACAGCCAGGCCGTTGGCGTAGCGCAGATCGATGCGCGCAATGTTCGTAATCTGTTCTTTGAGCGTCTTGTCATAAATGGCGATAAAACGGCGCATCTTTTCCACCTGGTTCCCGCGCCCGAGCAACAGCTCGATGCCCGGCCCCGAGCTGCCCGCGCCAGTGGTCAGGAACCAACTGCCGCGCTCACGCAACTCCAGGCGTGCGATGGAGAAGCCCAGTGGCCGCAACATCTGGCTCAACACCTGGTATTGCTGCATCACTTGCTGCTGGGCCCGCTGTGGGCCGAACAGTTGTGGCAAATGTTCGTAGTTGGCCAGTTCCCGCGGCGTAAACGCCTGGCCCTGGTTGTTCAACAACGATTCGTCGCCCCAACGGGCCACCGGCAATTGTTCTTCCAGGCGGATCGACACCTGGTCAGGCCACACCCGCCGAACTTCGGCGTGGGCGATCCAAGGCATCTGCTCCAGTTCCTTGCGCATGCCCGCCAGGTCGATGGTGAAGAAACTCGACGCGACGAAGGGAGCGATCCGCTGCTGCACGGCCTGCTGGCTGATGTAGCTCAGGTCGCCCTGGACGTTGATCCGGGCGATTGGGCGGTCGGCATAAGGCAGCAACCGTTGCGCGCCTTCATACGTACCGAACCCCAACGCCACCAGCAGCACCGGCCAGAACAAGCTCTTGAGAAAGCCAAAATTGGCTTTCGGCAAGCGCGCCGACATCGGCTCTTTGGCCACCATTCGGCTGGCACCCCGCGGCACCGGCTTGCGACCGGGTGCGGATGGCTGATGACGAAGCGATGCGCCTTGCATGGCTTAACCTCTTGGCTCTTGATGGCCAACACTGGCGGCCAGGATCGACAGCACCAGTTGCTGGAAATCCAGACCGGCGGCGCGAGCCGCCATCGGCACCAGGCTGTGGTCGGTCATGCCAGGCGCGGTGTTGACTTCCAGGAACCAGAACTGCCCATCGGCGTCCTGCATCACGTCCGCCCTGCCCCAACCGGCGATACCCAGCGCCTCACAGGCCTTGCCCGTGAGTTCCATCAGTTCTTTTTCCTTGGCGGCGTCCAGCCCGCAGGGAATGCGGTACTGGGTATCGTTGGCGACGTACTTGGCGTCGTAGTCGTAGAACGTGTGGGGCGTACCCAGCGCAATCGGAGGCAACACCTGGTCACGCAGGGTGGCGATGGTGAACTCGGGACCGGTGATCCATTGCTCGACCAACACTTGCGAATCGTAGGAGCTGGCGTCTTTCCATGCCGTGGTCAACTCAGGCAGCGAATTCACTTTCGCCATGCCGATACTTGAACCTTCATGGGCCGGTTTGACGATCAAAGGGAAGCCCAGTTCCGTGGCCGCCGAAATACAATCGGCCTCGGACGCCAGCACGGCGTGACGCGGCGTCGGAATGCCGAGGCTGTGCCAGACCTGCTTGGTGCGCAGCTTGTCCATCGCCAGGGCTGAAGCCAGGATGCCGCTGCCGGTGTAGGGAATGCCCAGGCACTCGAGCAGGCCTTGCATGCTGCCGTCTTCGCCGCCACGACCGTGAAGAATGATGAACGCGCGATCGATCTTTTCGCTCAGCAGGCGCTGCAGGAAGTCGTCGCCCACGTCGATGCCGAATGCGTCGACACCGGCGCCTTGCAGGGCTTGCAGCACGGCGTTGCCGGACTTGAGGGACACCTCGCGCTCGGCGCTCTTGCCGCCGAACAGCACGGCAACGCGGCCGAAGGCTTTCGGATCAAGGGTCGAGACCAGGTTGGCGTAGGCAGCAATCATTTCAGTTTCCCCTCGCTGGCAGCCACGATTGCCCCGGCGAATAACGGACTGTTCAACAGTTTCGGGGCCAGGCCACCGATGTCACCGGCACCCTGGCACAGCAGGATGTCGCCGGCGCGCAGCAGCGGCTTGACCAGCGGCGCGAGGTCCACGCCGCGTTCGATGTAGATCGGGTCCAACTGCCCGCGCTGGCGAATGCTGTGGCACAGCTGGCGGCTGTCGGCCCCCGGGATCGGCTCTTCACCGGCCGGGTAGACTTCCATCAACAGCAACACATTGGCGTCGGCCAATACTTGGACGAAATCGTCGTACAGGTCGCGGGTGCGGCTGTAGCGGTGCGGCTGGTAGACCATCACCAGGCGGCGCTCAGGCCAGCCACCGCGCACGGCCTTGATCACCGCCGCGACTTCGGTCGGGTGGTGACCGTAGTCATCCACCAGCATCACGTTGCCGCCGTCCACCGGCAGTTCGCCGTAGACCTGGAAACGTCGGCCCACGCCCTGGAACCCGGACAGGCCTTGGACGATGGCTTCGTCGCTGACGCCTTCGTCAGTGGCGATGCAGATGGTGGCCAAGGCGTTCAGCACGTTGTGGTTGCCGGGCATGTTCACCGACACATCCAACGGCTCGCGATCAGGGCGCAGCACGGTGAAGAACGTCTGCATGCCCTGCTGGCGCACATTGATGGCGCGCACGTCGGCCTCTTCGCCAAACCCGTAGGTCACCGTCGGGCGCTTGATCAGTGGCAGGATCTCGCGCACCACTGGGTCGTCCAGGCACACCACCGCCAAACCGTAGAACGGCAGGTTGTGCAGGAACTCGACGAAGGTTTTCTTCAGTTTGTTGAAGTCACCGTCGTAGGTCGCCATGTGGTCGGCGTCGATGTTGGTAACCACGGCCACCAGCGGTTGCAGGTGCAGGAAACTCGCATCGCTTTCGTCGGCTTCGGCGATCAGGTAGCGGCTGGTGCCCAGTTGGGCATTGGTGCCCGCGGCATTCAGCCGACCGCCGATCACGAAGGTCGGGTCCAGGCCACCGGCCGCGAACACCGAGGCGATCAGGCTGGTGGTGGTGGTCTTGCCGTGGGTACCGGCGACGGCGATGCCGTGGCGATAGCGCATCAGCTCGGCCAGCATCTCGGCCCGTGGTACCACGGGGATGCGGCGTTCCAGGGCGGTGGCGACTTCCGGGTTGGAGGTGTTCACGGCGCTGGAAACCACCAGCACGTCGGCATTGGCGGCGTTCTCGGCACGGTGGCCAATAAATATCTGCGCGCCGAAGGACTCCAGGCGCTCGGTGACCGGGGAGGCCTTCAGGTCGGAACCCGAAACCTGGTACCCCAGGTTCAGCAGCACCTCGGCGATCCCGCACATGCCCACGCCGCCGATACCGACGAAGTGGATGCGGCGGATACGGCGCATTTCCGGTTGCGGCATGGCTTTGCGATTCTCAACCATGGGCCACCTCCAGGCAGGTATCGACCACTTGGGTCGTGGCATCGGGTTTGGCCAGGCGGCGTGCGGCACGGGCCATGTCTTCAAGTCGTTGCGGCTGCATCAAAACCTCTGTCAGGCGGGCGGCAAGATCCGCGGCGCCAGTCGTTCTTTGCGGCATCAGGAAGGCAGCGCCTTCACGGGCCAAATAGTCGGCGTTACGGGTCTGGTGATCGTCGATGGCGTGGGGCAAAGGCACCAGCATCGAGGGCAGACCGGCGGCAGCCAGTTCACTGATGGTCAGCGCGCCTGCGCGGCAGACCACCAGGTCGGCCCAGCCATAGGCTTGGGCCATGTCTTTGATGAAAGGCTGCACTTGCGCCTCGACGCCGACGGCGCGGTAGCGCTCGGCGGTCACTTCATCGTGGTTTTTGCCGGCTTGGTGAAACACTTCCGGGCGCAGTTCGGGGGCGACCTGCGACAGGGCGTCGGGCAGCAATTTGTTCAACGGTTCTGCCCCCAGGCTTCCGCCCAGGACCAGCAAACGTGCCTTGCGTCCAGCCAGGGCTGGGCGCGGCGTATCGAAAAACAGCTCGGTACGCACCGGATTACCGGTGGTGCGGCGGCTGCCCGACAGGGTAAAGGTGTCGGGAAAGGCTTCACAGACCCGGGCGGCCAACGGCACCAGTAACCGATTGGCGGTACCGGCCACGGCGTTCTGCTCATGGACGATCACCGGCACACCGGCCAGTTTTGCCGCAACGCCGCCAGGACCGGTCACATAACCGCCAAACCCCACTACGCACACCGGCCGCAACCGACGGATGATCGCCCGCGCCTGCCAGACCGACTTGAGCAGCATCAACGGCGCCTTGAGCAACGACAACTTGCCCTTGCCCCGCAGGCCGCTGGCGTCGATTCGGTGCAGTTCGAGGCCGGCGCCGGGCACCAGTTCGTTCTCGATACCCCGAGGCGTTCCCAGCCAGTGCACGGTGTAGCCGCGCGCCTGGAACTCCCGGGCACAGGCCAACGCCGGGAATACGTGCCCGCCGGTACCGCCCGCCATGATCAGTACGTTAGCGCCCATGAGTCGGCTCCTCGGCAAAGTCGCTCTCTTGAAACTCCATCTCTTCGCTGCCCAGGTGGGTTCGACTCTCCCATTCGATGCGCAGCAACAGGCCCAGACAGGCACAGCAGATCACCAGGGAGCTGCCGCCATAACTGAGGAACGGCAGCGTCAGGCCTTTGGTCGGCAGCAGGCCGACGTTCACGCCGATGTTGATCAGGAACTGGCCGATCCACAGGAATGACAGGCCATACGCCACATACGCGGCAAAAAACTGCTTGGCCTTCTCGGCCCACAAGCCGATGTACATGCCGCGCACGCAGACGAACACGAACAGGGCAAGGGTGCACAAGGAACCCACCACACCCAGCTCTTCGGCCAGGACCGAGAACACGAAGTCGGTGTGGGCTTCCGGCAGGTAGAACTGTTTCTGCACGCTGTTGCCCAGGCCCACGCCCAGCCATTCGCCGCGACCGAAGGCGATCAGCGCCTGGGTCAATTGATAGCCGGAACCGAACTGGTCGGCCCACGGATCGGTAAAGGTGATCAGGCGCGCCATCCGATACGGTTGCGCCTGTACCAGCACCGTCACGGCCCCCACCGCTAGCGCGACCATCAGGGTGAAACGGAACAGCCCGACGCCCCCCAGGAACAACATGGCCGCCGCCGCCCCCATCATCACCACCGTGGCGCCGAAGTCCGGCTCCATCAGCAGCAGGCCCGCCATCGGCAGCAACACGATGAACGGCTTGAAGAACCCCATCCAGCTCTCGCGCACTTCTTTCTGGCGACGCACCAGGTAACCGGCAAGGTAGATCACCACGAAGACCTTGGCGATCTCCGAAGGCTGTACGTTGAAGAAGCTGAAGCCGATCCAGCGCATCGAGCCGTTGACCTCGCGGCCAATCCCCGGCAACAGCACCATCACCAACAGGCCAAAGGCACCGAGCAGCATCAGCCAGCCCAGGCGTTGCCAGGTGGCGATGGGCACCATCATGGTGACGATGCACGCGCCCACGCCAATCACCAGGTAAATCAGGTGGCGAATCATGTGATAAAGCGTGTTGCCCGACTGCACCGCCGCCACTTCCGACGACGCGGACGTGATCATCACCAGGCCCAGGCCCAGCAAGGCCAGGCAACCGACGAGCATCGGAAAGTCCAGGTCGATGCCACGCCCAGTGATCAACGGCGACGGGTACGGCTTGATGATGCTCAGCAGGTTCATGCCAAGTCCTCCGCAGCCTGGGCGAACAACTGCCCACGCTCTTCGTAGTTCTTGAACATGTCGAAACTGGCGCAGGCCGGTGACAACAGCACCGCATCGCCCGGGTGCGCGAGGGCGCGGCATTGCTGCACCGCTTCGTCCAGCGAGCCGACGCGAACCTGCGGCACGGCGTCGCCGAGCGCCTGGGCGATCAATTCGCGGTCGCGGCCCATCAGCACCACGGCACGGCAGTTGGCCGCCACCGGGTCGCGCAGGTCCTTGAAGTCGGCGCCCTTGCCGTCGCCGCCGGCGATCAGCACGAGCTTGCCGTCGATGTCCGCGCCCAGCCCTTCGATGGCCGCCAGTGCGGCACCGACGTTGGTGGCCTTGGAGTCGTTGTACCAAGCCACACCGTTCAGGTCGCGCACCCACTGGCAGCGGTGCTCAAGACCGGCGAAGGCGCGCAGGGCCGAGAGCATGGCGTCGAACGGCAGGCCGACCCCATGCCCCAAGGCCAACGCGGCCAGGGCATTGGCCTGGTTGTGAGCGCCACGAATCTTCAGCTCGCGCACCGGCATCAGGTTCTGGAACTCGAAGGCCAGGTATTTCTCGCCATTCTCTTCGCGCAACCCGAAACCTTTGAAATCCGGAACGCCCAGGCCGAAGGACCAGCACGGCATACCGTCGCCCAACAATGGACGGGTCAGGGCGTCCTGGCGGTTGAACACCACTTGCCGAGCGCCACGGAAGATCCGGTGCTTGGCCAGGTGATAAGCCGGCAGGCCGCTGTAGCGGTCCATGTGGTCTTCGCTGATGTTGAGCACGGTCGCCACTTCGGCACCCAGGTGGTCGGTGGTTTCCAGCTGGAAACTCGACAGCTCCATCACGTACAGCTCGACGTCGTCACTGAGCAGGTCCAGCGCCGGGGTGCCGAGGTTGCCGCCCACGGCGACGCGCTTGCCGGCCGCCGCGGCCATTTCGCCGACCAGGGTGGTGACGGTGCTCTTGGCATTGGAACCGCTGATGGCGACGATCGGCGCCTTGGCATTACGCGCGAACAGCTCGATGTCGCCGGACAATTTCACGCCACGGGCAGCGGCCGCCTGCAGGGCCGGAGTCGCCAGGGCCAGGCCGGGGCTCACGTAGAGCTCGTCGGCGCGGCACAGGAATTCGACGTCCAGCTCGCCACAACGCACGTCCACCTGCGGATAGTCACGGCGCAGCGTGGCCAGCTCAGGTGGATTTTCCCGCGTATCAGCCACGGCAAACGACACACCCCGGTTCGCCAGGAAGCGAACCAGGGACATGCCGCTCTTGCCGAGGCCGACAACGATGCGGAAGTGGTCAGAAGCGATCAGGGACACTCGTTCTACCTCAGCTTCAGGGTGGCAAGGCCGACCAGGACCAGAATCACGGTGATGATCCAGAAACGGACGATCACTCGTGGCTCGGGCCAGCCCTTGAGTTCAAAGTGGTGATGGATCGGCGCCATGCGAAATACCCGGCGGCCGGTCAATTTAAAGGACGCAACCTGAATGACGACCGACAGGGTCTCCATCACGAACACACCGCCCATGATGAACAGGACGATTTCCTGACGAACGATGACGGCGATGGTGCCCAGGGCCGCGCCCAGCGCCAGCGCGCCAACGTCGCCCATGAAGACTTGCGCCGGGTAGGTGTTGAACCACAGGAAGCCCAGGCCGGCACCGATCAGCGCACCGCAGAACACGATCAACTCGCCCGCCCCCGGCACATAGGGGATCAGCAGGTATTCGGCGAACTTCACGTTACCCGACAGGTAGCAGAAGATCCCCAGGGCACCGCCGACCATGACCGTGGGCATGATCGCCAGGCCATCGAGACCGTCGGTGAGGTTGACCGCGTTGCTCGAACCGACGATCACCAGGTAGGTCAGCACGATGAAACCTGCGCCCAGCGGGATGCTGTAGTCCTTGAGCATCGGCAGGATCAGGGTGGTCTCCACCGGAGAAGCAGCGGTCATATAGAGGAAGATCGCCGCGCCGAGGCCGAACACCGACTGCCAGAAATACTTCCAGCGGCTTGGCAGCCCACGGGAGTTCTTCTCGATGACCTTGCGGTAGTCGTCGACCCAGCCGATGGCGCCGAAGAACAAGGTTACCAGCAGCACGACCCAGACATACCGGTTCGCCAGGTCGGCCCAGAGCAAAGTGCTGATGCCGATGGACGAGAGGATCAGCGCGCCGCCCATGGTCGGGGTGCCGGATTTGGACAGGTGCGATTGCGGGCCGTCGTTACGGACCGACTGGCCGATTTGCAGGCTCTGCAGGGTGCGGATCATCCACGGGCCCAGGAACAGCGACAACGACAGCGCGGTCAGCACCCCCAGGATCCCGCGCAGGGTCAGGTACTGGAAGACCGCGAAGCCTTTGTGGAACTGTTGCAGGTACTCCGCTAGCAGCAGCAGCATCAATGTTTCTCCGTGGAGGCGCCGCACAGCGCCGCGACGATGTTTTCCATCGCTGCGCTGCGTGAGCCCTTGATCAATAAGGTGGTGTTCGGGTCCTGCTCGGCGCCCAAGGCCTGGATCAGTTCAGCCTGAGTGGTGAAATGCCGTGCGTGTTCGCCAAACGCGGCGACCGCATGGGCCATCATCGGACCGACCGCATACAGCGCGTCGACCTTGCCGCGCGCATAGGCACCGACGTCGTGATGCCCCTGTTGCGCCCAATCGCCCAGTTCACCGATGTCCCCCAGCACCAATACGGTGCGACCGGTGAAACCGGTGAGGATATCCACGGCCGCGCACATGGACGACGGGTTGGCGTTATAGGTGTCGTCGATCACGCGCATGCCGTTGCTGGCCAGTTGCGCGACGGAGCGCCCCTTGACCGGCTGCACGGCGTTCAACCCGGCGACAATGCCCGGCAGCGACACGCCCAGCGCATGGGCGGCAGCCGCTGCGGCCAGGGCGTTGGCAACGTTATGAATGCCGAGCAGGTTCAATTGCACCCGCTCAGCGCCATCCGGGCTGTGCAGGTTGAAGGCCGGGCAACCGCGAGCATCGCGGCCCAGGTCGCTGGCGTAGAAATTCGCGGCGAGGTTGTTCAGGGCAAAGGTCAGCACCTTGCGCCCACCCGCCCGGGTCTTCCAGATTTCGAAAGCCTTGTCGTCGAGGTTCAGCACGGCGACGCCATCGGCATCCAGCCCCTCGATGATTTCGCCTTTGGCCTCGACGATTTTTTCCGGTCCGCCGAACTCGCCGACGTGGGCGGTCCCGGCATTATTAAGCACCGCCACGTGGGGCTTGGTCATGCCCACGGTATAGGCAATCTCGCCGAGCCGCGAAGCGCCCAGCTCGATCACGGCGCCACTGTGCTCCGGCGCCAGTTCCAGCAAGGTCAGTGGCACGCCGAGGTCGTTGTTCAGGTTGCCACGGGTCGCCAACACGGGACCGCGGGTGCGCAGGATGCTGGCAAGCATTTCCTTGACCGTGGTCTTGCCGCTGGAGCCGGTGATGGCCGCGACCGGGTTGCCATACGCCGCGCG
Organism: Pseudomonas sp. RL_105y_Pfl2_101; assembly: GCF_963970585.1. NCBI lineage: Bacteria > Pseudomonadati > Pseudomonadota > Gammaproteobacteria > Pseudomonadales > Pseudomonadaceae > Pseudomonas > Pseudomonas sp. RL_105y_Pfl2_101. Next base: position 32,799 of record NZ_CAXAPG010000014.1, on the reverse strand, counting down.
GTTCAGCGCACCGAGCTGGCCCAGAGCCTGGCGGGTATCGTTGACGAGCAATTGCGGCAGCGTACTGTTGGTCACTTCGCGCTCGACCAGTGCCGCGACCGCACCTTTGCCCGCCACTTCGTTCAAGTAATCGTGACCATCGAAGCGCGGCCCAGCCAGGGCGACGAACAATTGCCCCGACGCGATCGCCCGGCTGTCGATGCTGACGCCGTTGAAGGTGGCGTCCGCGGCAATGAGGCGCGCATTCAGGGCGCTGGTCAGTTCGCTGAGCTTCAGGGCTTTAAGCATGGGCCACCTCCCACGCGGTCAGGGCGTGATCGGCTTCCACAAGATCAGAGAAAGCATGGCGTTCGCCGTTGATTTCCTGATAATCCTCGTGGCCCTTGCCAGCCAGGACGATGACATCGTCCGCCGAGGCGCTGGCGATCAACTGGGCGATGGCCAGGCCGCGACCCTCCACGAAGGTGACGTTATCCGCGGCGGCAAAACCGGCGCGGATGTCGTCGAAGATCCGCAACGGGTCTTCGCTGCGTGGGTTGTCGTCGGTGACCAGCACGCCGTCAGCCAAGCGCTCGACCACTTCGGCCATCAGCGGGCGCTTACCGCGATCGCGATCGCCACCGCAGCCGAACAGGCACAGCAACTTGCCCTTGGCGTGAGGACGCAGGGCCGTGAGAACTTTTTCCAACGCGTCGGGGGTATGGGCGTAATCGACCACCACCAGCGGTTGAGTACCGCCACCCAGGCGCTGCATGCGACCGGCCGGGCCCTCGAGCTTCGGCAAGACCTTGAGAATTTCGTCCAGCGCGTAGTCCAGGCCGAGCAAGGCGCCGATGGCCGCCAATACGTTGCTCAGGTTGAAACGGCCGAGCAAGGTGCTGCGCAAATGGTGCTCGCCCTGGGGCGTGACCAGCGTGGCGCGCACGCCTTCGTCATTGAATTGCGCCAGGCGTACATAAAGGTAGGCGCTGGCATCTTCCAGGCTGTAGGTGATCAACCGGGACTCGCGCTTTTCGGCAGCCAGTTGCCGACCGAATTCGTCATCGAGGTTGATGACCCGGCACTTCAGGTCATTCCAGGCAAACAGCTTGGCCTTGGCTTCACCATAGGCCTGCATCGTGCCGTGGTAATCCAGGTGGTCTCGGGACAGGTTGGTCAACACCGCGACATCGAACGCCAGCGCGGTCACACGGCCCTGGTCCAAACCGTGGGAAGAGACTTCCATCGCAACGGCCTTGGCACCGGCCTTCTTCAGGTCCGCCAGGGTCGCTTGCACGGCAATCGGGTTCGGCGTGGTGTGCAGGCCACTTTCCAGTGCGCCATGGAAGCCGTTGCCCAAGGTGCCGACAATGCCGCAATGCTGGCCGAGCAGGTCGAGGGCCTGGGCCACCAGTTGGGTCACGCTGGTCTTGCCGTTGGTGCCGGTCACGCCCACCAGGTTCAGGTGACGGCTCGGCTCTGCGTAGAAACGCCCGGCGATGTCCGACAACTGCGCCGCCAGCCCCTTGACCGGAATCAGTGGAATGTCGGTGATCGGCAGCACGGTCGCGCCTTGCACTTCATAAGCCACGGCAGCCGCGCCACGTTTCAGGGCATCGGCAATATGGTCGCGACCATCGACACGGGCACCCGGCACCGCCAGGAACAAGTCCCCGGCGCGTACATTGCGGCTGTCCAGGGCCAATTCACGAATCAGCAGATCGTGACCGGCGTGGGCAAAGATCTTGTTCAGGCTCAGGGACATCAGCCACGCCCTCCTTCGGCTTTCAAGGGAACGACCGGTGCGGTATTGGCCTGCTGGGTCGGCGGCAGGTTATCCGGGGTAATGTTCATCAGGCGCAAGGTCCCGGACATCACTTTGCTGAACACCGGCGCCGAGACCAGGCCACCGAAGTAGCCAGCCTTGCTCGGTTCGTCGATGACCACGACGATGGCGTAGCGCGGGTCGCTCATCGGGCCGAAGCCGGCAAACAGCGAACGGTAGGAGTTCTCGGCGTAGCCCTTGATGCCCACGGAGACTTTACGGGCCGTACCCGATTTGCCTGCCACGTGATAGGCCGGGACCTGGGCGCGATAGACACCACGCGGCGCCTCGATCACCTGCTGCAGCATGCCCTGCATGGTCTTGGCGACGCTCTCCGGGATCACCTGGGTAGTCTGCGGCGCCTTGTCGGCCTTGATCAGGGTCAGCGGTGCCATCCGCCCATTGTTCGCCAGCGCGGAAAACGCGTGGACCAACTGGATCGCTGTCACGGAAACACCGTAGCCGTAGGACAACGTGGCGGTTTCAGCCTTGCGCCAATCGCGGTAGTTCGGGAGGTTGCCGACACGCTCGCCCGGGAAGCCCAGGCCGGTGTCCTGGCCGAGGCCAATTTTCTGGGCCAGGTGATAAATCGTCTCGCCGCCGATATCGAAGGCGATCTTGCTCATACCGACGTTACTGGAGTTGATCAGGATGCCGGTCAGGTCGAGTACCGGGCCTTCAGTCCTGGACACGTCGCGGATGGTGTACTTGCCGATCTGTAGGGTACCCGGGTACACCTCGACCGTGTCGCTCGGTTTCCAGCGCCCGGTTTCCAGGGCGGCGGCCATCGACACCGCTTTCATGGTCGAGCCCGGTTCGAACACGTCGATCATCGCGCGGTTGCGCATCATCGCCGGTTGCAGGTTGCGACGGTTGTTCGGGTTGTAGGTCGGCTGGTTGACCATCGCCAGGATCTCGCCAGTCTTCACGTCCAAGATCACCAGGCTGCCGGCCTTGGCACCGTTCTCGACGATGGCGTTGCGCAACTCACGGTTGGCCAGATATTGCAGGCGCAGGTCAATGGACAACGCCAAGGGCTTTCCGGCCTTGGCGTTTTTGGTGACTTGGACATCCTTGATCAGCCTGCCGCGCCGATCCTTGATGACCTGGCGCTTGCCGGGAATCCCGGCGAGCCATTCGTCATAGGCCAGTTCGACACCCTCCCGCCCTCGGTCATCAATGTCGGTAAACCCGACCATGTGGGCGGTGACTTCACCGGCCGGGTAAAACCGCCGGAACTCTTCGATGCCGTAGACACCGGGGATTTTCAAGTCGAGCACACTCTGGCCTTGCTCGGGCGTCAACCCGCGCACCAGGTAGATGAATTCTTTGTTGGCCTGGGCTTCGAGGCGCTCAGCCAGGGCCTTGGGATCCTGTCCAAGCGCCGCCGCCAGTGCGGGCCATTTTTCCTTGGCCGACTGCATTTCCTTGGGGTTCGCCCACAAGGTGGTCACCGGAGTGCTCACGGCCAGGGGTTCGCCATTGCGGTCGGTGATCAGACCACGGTGCGCCGGGATCGGAATATGTCGCACGCTACGGGCGTCACCCTGCTCCTTGAGGAAGGCACGGTCGACGACCTGCAGGTCGATGATGCGCCAGGAAATGGCCGCCACCATGATCCCGAGCAAGCCCAGGACCAGGCGAAACCGCCACGGGAACAGCGCCCCTTCGAGTTTCATCATGGCGTCACCATCTGCACTTCGGCAGCGCCAGGGATACGCATTTTCAGTTGTTCGGTGGCCAAGACTTCGATGCGGCTATGGGCAGTCCAGGTGCTCTGTTCCAGGATCAGCCGGCCCCACTCGGCCTGCGCCTTGTCGCGCACGCTCAGTTCGCTGTAGAGGGTATTGAGCAACTGCCGATTCCAATGCGCGCTGTAGGACACGGCGATGGCCGACACGAGCACGCCGACAAACAGCAGCAGCATGAAAAAGCTGCCGCCAGGCAAAGGCTTGGCGAAGAGCCTGCTCACCGCAACTTCTCCGCAACACGCATGACCGCGCTACGGGCGCGCGGGTTGGCCTTGAGTTCAGCCTCGGAGGCGAACTGCGCCTTGCCATGGACCTTGATTTTTGGCACGAAGGCTTCGAAACGCACCGGCAGGTTGCGCGGTAGGTTATCGGCTTCGCCCTTGGTGAGTTTGCGCATGAACAGCTTGACGATGCGGTCTTCCAGGGAATGGAAGCTGATCACCACCAGCCGACCGCCGATCTCCAGCGCTTCAAGCGCCGCTTCGAGACCGACTTCCAGATCGCCCAGCTCGTTATTGACGTGGATGCGCAAGCCCTGGAAAGCCCGGGTCGCCGGATTCTTGCCTTTCTCCCAAGCCGGATTGGCAACCTTCAGCACCTCGGCCAGATCGCCGGTGCGCTCGAATGGCTTGATGTCGCGCCGCTCGACCACGGCACGGGCCATGCGGCCGGAGAAACGCTCTTCACCGTATTCCTTGAAGACACGGGCGATTTCTTCCACCGAGGCAGTGTTGACGAATTCGGCGGCGCTGATCCCACGGGACGGGTCCATGCGCATGTCCAGCGGGCCGTCATTGAGGAAACTGAAGCCGCGCTCCGGGTCGTCCAGTTGTGGCGAAGACACGCCCAGGTCGAGCAACACGCCACTGACCTTGCCGGCCAGGCCACGCTCGGCGACTTCCGAAGCCAGCTCGGCAAAGCTGCGCTGCACAATGACAAAGCGGCCGTCTTCGGCCGCCAGCGCTTGCCCGGTGGCAATCGCTTGAGGATCCTTGTCGAACCCCAGCAACCGGCCACCCGGACCGAGCTTGCTGAGAATCAACCGGCTGTGTCCGCCACGCCCGAATGTGCCGTCCAGATAGCAGCCATCAGGACGTACGGCGAGAGCCTCGACGGCTTCGTCAAGCAGTACGGTGATGTGGTTAAAGCCGCTTTCAATAGTCACAGGATCAAATCACGCAGTTCATCAGGCATGGCGCCCGGTTGTTGAATAGCAGCGAGGTCAGCGGCAGAAACCGCATTCCAGGCATCTTCGTCCCACAGCTGGAACTTGTTCAGTTGGCCCACCAGCATCGCGCGCTTGTCCAGCTTGGCGTACTCGCGCAGGCGCGGTGGCACCAGGAAACGACCACTGCCATCGAGCTCGAGGTCGACGGCATTACCGATCAGCAAGCGTTGTAAGCGGCGATTTTCTTCACGCAACGAAGGCAGTGCGCGCAGTTTGGTTTCGATGATTTCCCACTCATCAAGAGGGTAAACGCACAAACATGGGTCAACGGCGTCGATCGTGACGATTAACTGCCCCGAACTTCGCGAAACGAGCTCGTCACGATACCGGCTGGGCATGGCGAGCCGCCCTTTTGCATCGAGACTGATAGCGTTAGCTCCGCGAAACACGTCTGCGTTTCTCCACTTTTTGGCGTTTTACCTTCAAAAAAACCCACTTCATGCCACTTTCCGCCACTTGCGCACACTATAGGAATGCGCCCACCGCACCGTCAAGGCGCGCAATGAAGGAAAAGCCTTATAGATCGGAGATTTAGGAGCGTTTCAGGAGGGGCAACAAGAATTTGACGTAGGAAATTTCACCAAAAACTCAAGCAGCACAGGGGGCTGCGCACACAAGTTAAAGTGATTTGTTAAGAGTAAGATTTTTTTGGTATTAGGAACTGCGTCTGCCAGTGATTCCGGCAGGGAGGGAAAAGGTGGAGAGTCGATCTGTAAGCCGGGTTCTGTCTTGAACAGTCATTCGTCTACGATGGCCATCACTGGACATCTTTAGCAACCTACCCGGTCCCAGCGCGGGCCACGCCTTGGGACCCTATTTGGTCTTGCTCCAAGTGGGGTTTACCTAGCCACGAACTGTTGCCAGCCGTGCGGTGCGCTCTTACCGCACCTTTTCACCCTTACCGGCGCCGAAGCGCTTAGGCGGTTATTTTCTGTGGCACTTTCCGTAGGCTCACGCCTCCCAGGCATTACCTGGCACTTCGCCCTATGGAGCCCGGACTTTCCTCCCCCCCCTAATTTTCATAGAGGGCAGCGACTGTCCGATCGACTCTCCGCCGCGAAGGTTAACGGTAGAGCGCTTGAAGAACAAGCGCTAAAAGCCATGGGCCAGCCCCGTGTCCCGGTTTCACGGGCCTTTCTGTTTTTCCAGCGCAACTTGATACAGCACGTTCTTGCGCTCGCCAGTGATCTGTGCAGCAAGGGCAGCGGCGCGCTTGAGGGGCATTTCCTCGAGCAGCAGGTTCAGGACGCGCATCGCCTCGCTGCTGACAGCGTCTTCACTTTCCGGTGCTGTCCAACCCGCCACTAGCACGACACATTCGCCGCGCTGCTGGTTGCTGTCGCCTTCGACAAACGCCCGCAGCTCCGCCAACGGCAACCCCTTGAGAGTTTCGAAGGTCTTGGTCAACTCACGAGCCAACAACGCCGGGCGCTCCGCGCCGAACACCAACTCCATATCTTGCAGGCACTCAAGGATGCGGTGCGGCGCTTCATAAAAGATCAGCGTGCGCGGCTCTTCCTTTATGGCCTCCAGGCGCGCTCGCCGCCCCACCGCCTTGGCCGGCAGAAAACCTTCGAAGATGAAACGGTCCGACGGCAAGCCTGCCGCCGACAGTGCCGCGATCAATGCACAAGCGCCCGGCACCGGCACCACACTGATACCGGCCGCCCGGGCCTGACGCACCAGATGATAGCCAGGGTCGGAAATCAGCGGCGTACCGGCATCGGAAATCAGCGCGACGTTATCGCCCGCCAGCAGCCGGGTAATGAAACGACTGCCTTCATCCCGCTCATTGTGTTCATGACAGGCCGCCAACGGCGTGGAAATGCCGAAATGCTGCAGCAGACGCAGGGAGTGGCGCGTGTCTTCAGCTGCGATCAGCGCAACCTCTTGCAGGATTTTCAGCGCCCGGGCACTGATATCGTCCAGGTTGCCGATGGGCGTCGCCACCACGTAAAGCGAGCCGGCAGCGGAATTCAAAGCACCTGGAGCAGTCAAGACACACACCTCATGATCGGTAAAAACCGCCATTGTAGCGTGTAGCGGCCGCCTCGGCTGCTTAGGTAGGAGCTGACGAGCAAAGCGAGACTGCGATCTTTCCCCAGATACTTGAATCCCAAGCGAAAGATCAAAAGATCGCAGGCTGCGCCGCTCCCACAGAGGCCAACGGGCACTTGCCACAACGCCACAAGGACTCAATACCCGCTCTTTATGTGCTGCGTCGCGATCGCTGAACGACCTAAATTGACCGATTCACACCACTAACATCGCGCCCCGGCCAGCGCTTGGGTACAATTCGACGCTAATTTGATCTCGTATCAGGAACACTTACATGATCGCTTGCCTGCGGCTGCTCTCCGCCCTCTGCCTCGCTGCCCTCCTGGCGGCCTGCGCCAGCTCGCCCTCGTCCAGCCTTGGCGAACTTCCACGCACCCCGGATGCCAGTATCGAGCAATTGCTCGAACAGGCCACTCAAAGCAAAAATCCGGAAAAAGCCGCCCTGCTGCGCCTGAGCGCTGCCGACCTGGCCTACCGTCAGGGCAATGCCGGCCAGTCCGCACAGATCCTGCAACAAGTGCCGATGGAACAACTCAAGCCCGGTCAGCAGATTTTCGCCAGCACGCTGTCGGCTGAGCTGGCGATGACCCGCAACCAGCCCAAGGCGGCACTGACCGCCCTGAGCCACCCAAGCCTGCAACACCTGAGCGAAATGCCGGTGGAGCAGCAGGTCCGCACCGGTACCGTCCGCGCCCGCGCCCTGGAGGCCGACGGCCAGACCCTGGCCGCCGCCAAGGAACGTATTTTCATCGCGCCCCTGCTGGAAAATGACGCGGCGGCCAAAAACCACGAAGCAATCTGGTCGTTGATCGCCTCGCTGCCCACCGACCAGTTGCAGCCAAGCGCCAACGACGACCTAGGCGGCTGGCTGAGCCTGGCCCAGGCCGTCAAGATCGCTGGCACCCTGGAACAACAGCAGGCAGCCATCGACCACTGGCGCGAACAGAATCCACAACACCCCGCCGCCCTACAACTGCCGACACCCCTGGTCAAACTCAAGGAACTGGCGAGCCAGCCACTGAGCAAGATCGCCCTGCTGCTGCCACAGCACGGCCAGCTGACTGCGGTTGCCAAGGCCTTGCGTGAGGGTTTCATGGCCGCGCACTACCAGGCCCAGCAGGCCGGTCAGAAGCAACCAAGCATCCAGTTCTATGACAGCTCCGGCCTGACCTCCATGGACGAGTTCTATCGCAAGGCCCAGGCCGACGGCGTGCAACTGGTAGTCGGACCGCTGGAAAAACCACTGGTCAAGCAGATCAGCACCCACACGCAACTGCCGATCACCACCCTGGCGCTGAACTACAGCGAAGGCGAACAAGGGCCACCGCAACTGTTCCAGTTCGGCCTGGCAGCCGAGGATGAAGCCCGCGAAGTCTCCCGTCGCGCCCGCGCCGATGGCCTGCATCGCGCCGCCGTCATGGTACCCAAGGGTGGATGGGGCGATCGCGTCCTGAAAGCCTTTAGCCAGGACTGGCAGGCCAATGGCGGCACCATCATCGCAATCGAACGGATCGACCAGCCGGTGCAATTGGCCCAGCAGATCGCCGACATGTTCCAGCTGCGCAAGAGCGAAGCTCGCGCCAAGAGCCTGCAAAACACCGTCGGCACCACGGTCGCGGCCCAGCCGTCCCATCGCCAGGACATCGAATTCATCTTCCTGGCCTCGACGCCGCAACAGGCCCAGCAGATCAAGCCGACCCTGAACTTCCAGTACGCAGGCGATGTACCGGTCTACGCAACGTCTTCAGTGTTCAGCGCCAGCGGCGACCAGAACCAATACAGAGACATGGGCGGTATCCGCTTCTGCGAAACCCCTTGGCTGCTCGACGCCAATGACCCGCTGCGCAAGCAGGTCACCGCCCAGTGGCCCCAGGCAGGTGGCAGCCTGGGCCGGCTGTACGCGATGGGGCTAGACGCCTATCGCCTGGCGCCGCGTCTGGGTCAGCTCAAGACACTGCCAGACAGCCGCATCGAAGGCCTGTCGGGTAGCCTGGCAGTGTCTTCGACCCAGCGCGTACAGCGTCAACTGCCTTGGGCCGAGTTCGTCAACGGCCAGGTGCAGCGCCTGCCGGATACCCAGCGCTGATGCCCGACCGATCACGCCAACAAAGCGGACGGGATGCCGAGGGCCAGGCCCTCGCGCATCTCCAGCAACAAGGCCTGCGGCTGGTGGCGCAGAACTGGTTGTGCAAACGCGGCGAGCTTGATCTGGTCATGCTTGACGGCGATACAGTAGTATTCGTCGAGGTTCGCTACAGAAAAAATACTCAATGGGGTGGCGCGCTCGACAGCATTGACGAGCGCAAGCGCCAGAAGCTGGTCTTCGCCGCGCAGTATTTTCTGCACAGCGAGCCCCGCTGGGCCGATCATCCCTGCCGCTTCGACGTGGTTGCCATCGACAGCAACGCCGCCCAGTTGAACTGGCTGCAGAACGCCTTCGACAGTTGAGCGCCCATGCCGAGCCGGATGCCCTCACATAACTTTTTTGCTCTTTGCTTTGCGCGCCGCACATGTTTGTGCCGATAAGCCGCGCTACTTAAGGTCACACAGATGGACATGCAATCGCGAATTCGCCAGCTTTTTCAGGCCAGTATCGACACCAAGCAACAGGCGATGGACGTACTTGCACCGCACATCGAGCAAGCCAGCCAAGTGATGGTCAACGCCTTGCTCAACGAGGGCAAGATGCTTTCGTGTGGCAATGGCGGCTCGGCCGGCGACGCCCAGCACTTTTCCTCGGAACTGCTCAACCGCTTCGAACGCGAGCGCCCGAGCCTGCCAGCGATCGCCCTGACCACCGACAGCTCGACGATCACCTCGATTGCTAACGACTACAGCTACAACGAGATATTCTCAAAACAGATCCGCGCCCTGGGCCAACCCGGCGATGTACTGCTGGCGATTTCCACCAGCGGCAACTCAGCCAATATTATTCAAGCGATCCAGGCCGCACATGATCGCGAAATGATTGTCGTAGCATTGACCGGTCGTGACGGCGGCGGCATGGCGTCCCTGCTATTGCCAGAAGACGTCGAGATCCGCGTACCGGCCAATGTCACCGCACGCATCCAGGAAGTCCACCTGCTGGCGATCCACTGCCTTTGCGACTTGATCGACAGCCAACTGTTCGGGAGTGAAGAATGACCCCTAATCGCCTAGGCCTTCTGGCCCTGACCCTGTGCCTCGGCATCAGCGGCTGCACATCGGTGGTTAACGCCAGCCGGGAAAAGCCGATTGAAGATGACCGCGGCACCCGCACCTTCGGCAGCAAGATCGACGACTCCCTGATTGAAACCAAGGTAGGCGTGAACATCGCCAAGGCCGACCCGGACCTCGACAACAACTCGCACATCGTCGTCACCAGCTTCAACGGCGTCGTATTGCTGGCCGGCCAGACCCCACGCGCCGACCTCAAGGCCAAGGCCGAACAGGAAGCGAGCGCCGTGCAACGGGTCAAGACCGTGCACAACGAACTGCAGGTCCTGCAACCTTCCTCGCTGCTGGCACGCCAGAACGATGCCTGGTTGACCACCAAGATCAAGACCCAGATGCTCACCGACGCCAGTATTCCCGGCTCGCGTATCAAGGTTGTGACCGAGAATGGCATTGTCTATTTGCTGGGGTTGTTGACCAAAAAAGAGGCTGCGCAGGCGACCAACTTGGTGCAGGGTGTGTCCGGGGTGCAGAAAATCGTCAAGTTGTTTGAGTATATTGACTGATATAAATGCAGGTACAAGAACGGCGCTTTTTCCTGGAAAGGAATGCGCCGTTTTTTTTATCGCTTCGCTTCGTTTTGGTTGGCTGGTGTGTATATCCGTTGCTGCGGTAACGGATATACACACCAACCATGACACAAAAAAAATGCCCACATCTCACGATACGGGCATTTTCTTAACCAAGTCACCAAGCTTTCAAACAGCCTGTATCTGGCACATGTCTACCTACTTCACCACTTTCAAACTCGGCCGACCGCTAGGACGCGGTGGCTCGTCATCCGGTGGCGGCAAGTCATCATCCGGCTCGAACGCTTCCTCGCCATCGAGCGGCGCTTCCAGCTCAAACACCATGCCTTGGCCATTCTCCCGAGCATAAATCCCCAGGATCGCAGCAATAGGCACGTACAAAGTGTGCGGCACGCCACCGAAGCGCCCTTCGAAGCTGACGGCATCGTTATCCATATGCAAGTGACGCACAGCGGCTGGCGACACGTTCAAGACAATTTGCCCGTCATTGGCAAAACCCTGCGGCACCTGCACCGACGGAAACTCGGCGTTGACCAGCATGTGCGGGGTGCAATCGTTGTCCACAATCCACTCGTAGAGCGCGCGGACCAGATAAGGTCGACTGGAGTTCATAGCGGCTCCCTAAGCCTTAGCGCATGTCACGTTCGACACCAGACAGACTCGCCTGGAATGCCTCACGCGCGAATTGGCGCTCCATATAATCAAGCAGCGGCTTGGCAGGCCGCGGCAGTTCGATACCCAGAATCGGCAAACGCCAGAGTATGGGCAATAGGCAGCAATCCACCAGACTTTGTTCCTCACTGAGGAAAAACGGCTTGTCGACGAACAGCGGCGATACGCCGGTCAGGCTTTCACGCAGCTCCTTGCGCGCCACGACCCGCGCCGGCTCCTTGGTCCGGGAATCCAGGATCAGGTCCACCAACCCGCACCAGTCACGCTGGATGCGATGGATCAGCAAACGGCTGTTGGCACGCGCGACAGGGTACACCGGCAGTAAAGGCGGATGCGGATAACGCTCATCCAGATATTCCATCACCACGGTCGACTCCCACAAAGCCAGGTCACGATCGACCAGTGTGGGCAGGCTGCCGTAAGGGTTCACCTCGATCAGCTTCGGCGGCTGACGGCCCGCTTCGACGTAAATGATCTCGGCGCTGACACCCTTCTCTGCCAGTACGATGCGTACCCGGTGGGAATAGTGGTCAGCGGGGTCGGAGTAACAGGCCAACCGATTGGTCACGCCCATGGCGATCCTCCTCGCTTGTTGAAATTATCGAAAAACGGAAAAACGAGCGCGCCCAGAGGGCGTCTCCCGTAACACCTGGCAGGCCAGGCTCGTTACATGTCTAGAGACGCCCTTGGGCGCGCACGATTAACAGCAATGGCTTACAGCTTTATCAATGCACGTCTTTCCAGTATTCACGCTTGAGCAGGTAAGCGAATACGAAGAAGAACGCCAGGTACAGCAATACATAGGTACCGATGCGCTGATGCTCCAGCTTCACCGGGTTGGCCGAGTAGGCCAGGAAGGTCACCAGGTTCTTGACCTTCTCGTCGAACTGCTCCGGCGTCAGGCTGCCAGTGTTCGGCACAATGGTCAGCTGATCGCAGGCTTCATGAGTCAAAGCGGTGCCAGTCAGCGGATCGAATTGCTTTTTGCCGTCCTCGACGATCTGAACCTGTTTGCAGCCTACCACCTGGCGACCCTGAAGGCCGACCAGTACGTTAGGCATGCCGACGCTCGGGAAGACCTTGTTGTTCACGCCCCATGGACGTGCAGGATCTTCGTAGAACGAACGCAGGTAACCATAGAGCCAGTCCGTCCCACGCACACGAGCGACCAGGGTCAGGTCCGGCGGCGCGGCACCGAACCAGGTCTTGGCGTCCGCAGGTTGCATGCCGATCTCCATGTGATCACCGATTTTGGCACCCGTGAATATCAGATGGCTCTGCATGAGATCTGCGGGGATATCCAAATCTTTGGCTACGCGCTCATAGCGCTGGAACTTCGCGCTGTGACAGCCCATGCAATAGTTGGCAAATGTACGCGCACCATCTTGCAAGGCGACCTTATCAGCGACGTCAATTTCAACCTTTTCAAGCTCAGGCTCAAGCGTGTTGGCAAAAGAGACAGCAGGAAGCACAGCCAGAATCAAAACTGCAAATAACTTTTTCATCAGCCAGTCACCCTTTCCGGAACCGGTTTGGTCTTCTCGAGCCTGGTGTAGAACGGCATCAGAATGAAATAGGCGAAATACAGGAACGTGCAGACCTGCGAGAGCAGCGTACGCCCCGGCGTCGGCGCCAGTACCCCGAGCACACCCAGGATCACGAACGAGATGCAAAATACCCAGAGCCAGATCTTGCTCAGCCAGCCTTTGTAGCGCATCGACTTGACGGGGCTGCGATCCAGCCACGGCAGGACGAACAGCACGGCGATGGCTGCGCCCATGGCAATAACGCCCATCAGCTTGTCCGGAATTGCCCGAAGGATCGCGTAGAACGGCGTGAAATACCAAACTGGAGCAATATGCGCAGGCGTCTTGAACGCGTTCGCCTGCTCGAAGTTCGGCTTCTCGAGGAAATAACCACCCATTTCCGGGAAGAAGAACACGATGGAGCAGAAGATGAACAGGAAGACCACTACGCCGACGATATCTTTCACGGTGTAGTACGGATGGAAAGCGATGCCATCCAGCGGTACGCCGTTCTCGTCCTTGTGCTTCTTGATGTCCACGCCATCCGGGTTGTTCGAACCGACTTCGTGCAAGGCCAGGATGTGCAACACCACCAGGCCGAGGATCACGATCGGCAAGGCGACCACGTGCAGGGCGAAGAAGCGGTTCAGGGTAATGCCCGAGATCAGGTAGTCACCACGGATCCACTGGGTCAGGTCGTCACCGATGACCGGGATCGCACCGAACAGCGAGATGATCACCTGGGCCCCCCAGTAGGACATCTGGCCCCACGGCAGCAGGTAGCCCATGAAGGCCTCGGCCATCAGCGCCAGGTAGATCAGCATGCCGAAGACCCACACCAGCTCACGAGGCTTCTGGTACGAACCGTAGAGCAGGCCACGGAACATGTGCAGGTAGACCACGATGAAGAACGCCGAAGCGCCGGTGGAGTGCAGCAGACGCAGGATCGAGCCGTACTCGACGTCGCGCATGATGTATTCGACGGAAGCAAACGCTTCTTCCGCCGACGGGGTGTAGCTCATGGTCAACCAGACACCGGTAACGATCTGGTTGACCAGAACGAGCAGCGCCAGGGAGCCAAAGAAATAGAAGAAGTTGAAGTTCTTCGGAGCGTAATACTTGCTGAGATGGTCTTCCCACATTTTGGTCGCGGGAAAGCGCGCATCAACCCAATCCATGAATTTGCTCATCACGCTTTCTCCGTATCGACGCCGATGACAATGATGTCGTCGGTCTCATAGGAATGCGGGGGAACTGGCAGGTTCAGAGGTGCAGGCTGCGACTTGTAGACGCGACCAGCCAGGTCATAGTGGGAGCCGTGGCAAGGGCAGAAATAACCACCGACCCAGTCCTTGCCCAGATCGGCAGGCGCCACCTCAGGACGGAACGTTGGCGAGCAACCCAGGTGCGTACAAATTCCGATCAGCAGCAGGACTTCCGGCTTGATCGAACGCGTTTCAGGATTGACGTATTCCGGTTGGACCGAGTTCTTGGAGGACGGGTCGGACAACTGACCCTCGATCTTTTTCAGATTCCCCAGGATTTCCTCTGTACGGCGGACGATGAACACCGGCTGGCCGCGCCACTCAGCAATCATCTGCTGGCCTGGCTCGATCTTGCTGACATTCACTTTCACCGGTGCACCTGCGGCTTTCGCCTTGGCACTGGGAAACCATGACCCCACGAACGGGACCGCAGCCCCCACCGCTCCTGCAGCACCCACCACGGATGTGGCTGCTACCAGGAAGCGACGCCGGCCTGCATTCACGCCGTCATTGCTCATTCAGTCCTCTCCCATCAGCTTTGTGGCCTGTTAGATCAGGCGTCTACTAAGTAAAAATCTGAACTTATAAAAATTTTGCCGAATGGTAATGAAAAGCCCCAATTCTGACAAGGTAATTACCATGCGGCCAAACCGCCAAGCCTTGTAGTATAGGGGCTCTGCGAATGTGGCAAGTTGTCACAGAGCAATTCTTTTGCCCATAAAAAAACGCCCAGCTCCGTGAGGAACTGGGCGCCTTTTGAAAGCGGAAGCGAAATTAACGCTTCGAGTACTGCGGACGCTTACGCGCTTTACGCAGACCGACTTTCTTACGCTCAACTTCGCGAGCATCGCGAGTTACGAAGCCGGCTTTGCGCAGAGCACCACGCAGAGTCTCGTCGTAATCCATCAGGGCGCGAGTGATGCCGTGGCGGATTGCGCCAGCTTGACCACTTACACCACCACCGATAACAGTGACGTAGATGTCGAATTTTTCGACGGTCTCGGTCAGTTCCAGCGGCTGACGAACTACCATGCGGGCAGTTTCGCGGCCGAAGAAGTTATCCAGGGAGCGGTTGTTGATGGAGATGTTACCAGTGCCCGGACGCAGGAAAACGCGTGCGGTTGCAGTCTTGCGACGGCCAGTGCCGTAATTTTGAGTCGCCGACATAATGAACTATTCCGTTAAAACTTCAGTTCTTGGGGCTGCTGAGCAGTATGAGGGTGAGCAGCGCCCGCATAAACCTTCAGCTTACGATACATGTCGCGACCCAGAGGGTTCTTAGGCAGCATGCCTTTAACCGCGGTCTCGATCACGCGCTCAGGGGCTTTGGCGATCAGCTTTTCAAAGTTGATCGACTTGATGCCACCAGGAAAACCGGAGTGGGAGTAGTACATTTTGTCAGTGGTTTTAGCGCCAGTAACACGTACTTGCTCAGCGTTGATCACAACGATGTAGTCACCGGTGTCAACGTGAGGGGTGTACTCAGGCTTGTGCTTGCCACGCAGACGGCTCGCGATTTCGGTGGCCAGACGACCCAGGGTCTGACCAGCAGCGTCGACGACAAACCAGTCGCGCTTTACTGTTTCCGGTTTAGCAGTAAAAGTTTTCATTCTTTATAGCCTCAGGGGCCGCCCTGTAAATTAGACGGCGGATCTTACTGAATAGTGCGTACTTTGACAAGTCAAAGGCAGCCGGATACAGACGCTTTCGGGGGCTCGGGTCGGCGCGTCCGTTCAACGGCAAGATTCTTCGGCGGCGGCGCATCACTTCCACTGCAGAAAGAGGTGCGCAATTATGCAGATTGCGAAAAATATTTCAACCTGCTTTTATGATTGTTTTGCCCAAGGAGCTCCCGATGGACTATCGCCCGCTAGGCCGTACCGATCTGAACGTGAGTGCCCTGTGCCTCGGAACCATGACCTGGGGTGAGCAGAACAGCGAGGCCGAGGCCTTCGCCCAGATCGAACGCGCCAAGGCTGCCGGCATCAATTTCATCGACACCGCCGAGATGTACCCGGTGCCACCCAAGGCCGAAACCTACGCCACCACTGAGCGCTACATCGGCAATTATTTCAAAAGCCGTGGCGACCGTGCCGACTGGATCCTGGCGAGCAAGATCGCCGGCCCCGGCAACACCATCGACTACATCCGCGACAAGAACCTCAAGCACAACCGCCGCCACATCGTCGAAGCCGTGGACGCCAGCCTCAAGCGCCTGCAGACCGACTGGATCGATCTTTACCAACTGCATTGGCCGGAGCGCAGCACCAACTTCTTTGGTCAACTGGGCTACCAGCACAAGGCCGACGAAACGTTCACCCCACTGGAAGAAACCCTCGAAGCCCTGGACGAGCAGGTCCGCGCCGGCAAGATCCGCCATATCGGCCTGTCCAACGAAACGCCGTGGGGCACCATGAAATTCCTCGCCCTGGCCGAGGCCCGTGGCTGGCCGCGGGCGGTGTCGATCCAGAACCCGTACAACCTGCTCAACCGCAGCTTCGAGATCGGCCTGTCGGAAATCGCCATTCGCGAGCAATGCGGCTTGCTGGCTTATTCACCACTGGCGTTTGGCTTCCTGTCAGGTAAATACGAAAACGGCGCACGGCCAGCCAAGGGCCGCCTGACGCTATACAGCCGCTTCATGCGCTACTTCAATCCACAATCGGAAGCGGCGTGCAGCCGCTATGTGGCCCTGGCCCGCGAACATGGCCTGGACCCGGCGCAAATGGCCCTGGCGTTCGTCACCCGGCAGCCGTTCGTGACCAGTAACATCATTGGCGCCACCACGCTGGAGCAACTGGACAGCAACATCGCCAGTGTCGAGCTGAAACTGTCGGATGAAGTGCTGGCGGGGATCGAGGCGATTCACAAGGATCAGCCGAACCCGGCGCCGTGATCCATAGGCCTCATCGCGAGCAGGCTCGCTCCCACATTGGATTGATGACTGACCACTCATTTGTGATCGACATACAACCCCTGTGGGAGCGAGCCTGCTCGCGATAGCGGCCTAACAGTCACTACGGCATCAAAGCGAACGCGCAATAATCTCCTTCATGATCTCATTGGTCCCGGCATAGATCCGCTGCACCCGCGCATCCGCCCACGCCCGGGCAATCGGGTACTCCCACATGAAGCCGTAGCCGCCATGCAACTGCACGCACTCGTCGAGCACCTTGCATTGCAGGTCGGTGCCCCAATACTTGGCCATCGCCGCCGTCGGCACGTCCAACTTGCCTTGCAAGTGCAACTCCAGGCAGCGATCGACGAAGACCCGGCCAATCTGGATTTCGGTGGCCATTTCCGCGAGCTTGAAACGGGTGTTCTGGAAGTCCGCGATGGATTTGCCGAACGCCTTGCGCTCGCGCGTGTAGTCCAGGGTCCATTGCAGCGCCGCTTCGGCCGATGCCAGGCCGCCTATGGCGACGGTCAGACGCTCCTGGGGCAGCTCCTGCATCAAGTAGGCGAAGCCCATGCCGGCCTGCCCCAACAGGTTCTCCTTCGGCACGCGGACATCCTGGAAGAACAATTGCGACGTGTCCTGGGCCTTCATGCCGACTTTTTCCAGGCGCTTGCCCTTCTCAAAGCCCGGCGTACCCGCCTCCACCAGGAACAGGCTAGTGCCCTTGGCGCCGGCCTTCGGATCGGTCTTGGCGACCACGATCACCAGGTCTGCCAGGAAGCCATTGGTGATGAAGGTCTTCGAGCCGTTGATGACATATTCATCACCGTCCAGCACCGCCGTGGTCTTCACCCCTTGCAGGTCGGAACCGGCGCCCGGCTCGGTCATGGCGATGGCCGTGACCATTTCGCCAGACACCAGCTTCGGCAGGTACTTATGTTTCAGCGCTTCGCTACCGTAATGCAGGATGTACGGTGCAACGATGTCGGAGTGCAGCGAAAAACCGATCCCTGTCAGCCCCAGGCGCCCGATCTCCTCAATCACCACCGTGCTGTAGAGGAAGTCGGCATCCAGCCCTCCATAGGCTTCTGGAAGGTGCGAACACAACATGCCCGCCTCCCCGGCTTTATTCCAGAGCTGGCGATCGACATGCCCCTGTTTTTCCCACTGACTGTGGTACGGCACGGCTTCTTTTTCGAGGAGGGTTCGTACGCTGTCGCGAAACAGTTCGTGCTCGGGACTGAACAGTGTTCTTGGGATCATGGCGCACCTTTGGTTATTGTTAGGCGTGGTTATCCGACAGAGCCTAAGCCTGTGGGGTATGACAGGACACTGGACACATCCGACAAAAAATAAGACGATCCAGCCGTCTGTTGACCACTTTCCCCTATAAAAATAAAGATGAATTATGTCTATGCACGCCTCCACGCCCTTGCGGCGCGTCAGCATCCTGGCAATCGACCGGGTCTTCGCCTCCACCCTCATGCAAGCCAAGGATTTTTTCCACCTGGCCAGCCTGCGCTATGGCAAACAACTGGGCCACGGCCTGACGCCGGCGTTTGAAACCCGACTGGTCAGCCCCGATGGCAAACCGGTGAACAGCTTCAGCGATGTGATCATGCCGGTGGACGGTGGCCTGGAAAACACCGACGTCATCATCCTGCCGGCCTTCTGGGATGATTTCGCCACCCTCTGCCAACGTTATCCCCAGGTCTTGCCCTGGCTGCGCGAACAACACGCGCGCGGTGCAGTACTCTGCGGCGAAGCCACCGGGGTGTTCTGGCTGGCGGAGGCCGGGCTGCTCGACGGTAAGGAAGCCACCACCTACTGGCGTTTCTTCAATGCTTTCAAGGAACGCTTCCCCCAGGTATACCTGAACCAGGACAAGCACCTGACCGACGCCGACAACCTGTTTTGCGCCGGCGGCACGACCTCAGCCTGCGACCTCTACATTTACCTCATCGAACGCTTCTGTGGCGCCAACGTCGCCCAGGCTGTGGCGCGGGATATCCTGTATGAGGTGCAACGCAGCTATTCGCCTGGGCGGATCGGCTTCGGCGGGCAGAAACTGCACCAGGACGTGATCATCCTGCAGATCCAGCAATGGCTCGAAGAGCACTTCGCCGATAAATTCCGCTTCGAGGATGTTGCCCGGGAACATGGCATGAGCATCCGCAACTTCATGCGCCGCTTCCAGACCGCCACGGGTGACAAACCACTGCATTACCTGCAGCGGATGCGGATCGAGACCGCCAAGGGCCTGCTCTCCGGCAGCCGCAAGAGCATCAAGACCATCAGCTATGAAGTCGGCTACGACGACGCGAGCTTTTTCGCCCGGCTGTTCCGGCAACATACCGACCTGTCGCCGAACCAGTATCGACAGCAGTTTCAGCAGGCGGCGTAGCCCGAGGTCATGGCAAAAACCCACTGTGGGAGCGAGCCAGTTCGCTCCCACTTTCGAGCATGTGCGGCACACGGCCAGCCTTTCTTGCATATTCCTACATAAGAAACGGAATGCAGAGCGTCCGAGGGCGGGATTTTGCTCACATACATCACCGTATGAGTATCGCAACATCGCTCCCTGAAGAATCTTTCAGGGAAGAGCAATAATGACCATCGGATCAAGTTACAACTATCCCTCCGCTGCCGCCAAGGAGGTCGCCCGAACCAAACGTTCGGCTAAGAACAAGTGGTCGGCTCGCTTTCCTAACCCACCCGATTTGTGCTTCGACTACCGAATGCTGGTCGAGCAAAAAAATGGCATCGCCAAGGCCACTGACCCACGACACAGAATTTGCATCATAGGCGCCGGCATCACCGGATTGACTGCCGCCAGAGAGCTTTATCGTTGCGGATTCACCCACATAACCTTAATGGAGCAATCCAGGCGCATAGGCGGCAGGCACCTGACCGTACCCGGAAGCAAACATTCCACCGCGAGCCATACACCCTTTGAGATGGGTGCGATGCGCATGCCCTTCTTTAACCGGGCGGATGAGCCGCCGACAGAAGGGCGGTCGATGATGGCTTATTACACAAAGGCATTTGACTTATCGACTTCAGATTTCGCCAATCCAGGAAGCCAATGGGTCCACTCGACAGGTATTTACCTGCGTGAGGGCAGCATCGGCGGTGAACCGACTCCGCAAATGCAAATCTGGAAGAATGAAGACGGTCACACACCGCCTCCCGGCAAGGAACTGCAGCAGTCTACTCCAAGTGGAAAGCCTTTGCCGACCGCATGACTCGACACGTCGCAGAGGTTTACGCCAGCGAGGGATGGGAAACCATGTGGGCCGCCATTGTTGCAAAGTACGAAAGCGTTTCGTTTCGCGACTTGGTGACTATGCCGGCCTTGCAAACCTGGGATGAGCGCTCACCGGGGGACTTTGGCGGCATGGGAATGTCCCTGGAAGAGTCGGCGATTTTTTATGCGATTGGCATAGGCGATGGCAGCTGGGGTGCCTTCTATGACGTCTGCTCGCTTTATCCCCTGCGTACCGCCATCTTTGGATTCAGCAGTCACCTGCAACTGATTCATGGTCGGGTGGACTCGACGGGTGACCCGCTCGCCTCGCCCTACCTGCATAGCGAAGCGGTTTTTGACTCCAAGGGCCTGATTTTCGACAGTCCCCGCTACATCGGGCTCGCGGCATTGGACGAGTGCCTGCTATTCATGAAAACCGATGAAACTCGAAAGTCTTTCTACGAACACTGCCGCGAAAGAAACAATGGTTTGCTCACGGATTCATCAGTAACAAAACTGGTAAAACTGGCCAACCAAAAGACGCGCGTCCACTACAACTGGAAATACAGCCAACCCGAACAGACCCAACACCGTTTTGAGGATTTCGACTCCGTCATCATGACGCTACCTTCCTGGCTGATCGAAACTCGGATCGAGCTTGAAAACTTCACGCCGCAAATGCTGCCCTTCGAGACAATCAATGCCTATAAAACAGCCCATTGGGAGACCAGTTGCAAGGTCTTTGCGCCATTGAAAAAATCATTCCTTTCGAAAAACAGCAAAATTCCGCAGGCCATCGTCACCGACAGTTTCATTCACGACGTCTACACCTACCGCTACAACGATAACTACAGTTATGACTGCATTCTCCTGAGCTACACGTGGGAAGACGACGCAACCAAGCTCGCCTCCTTCACCGACAAGGAGCTGGTAACCAAGTGCGCCAAAGAGCTGGATCGAATACTCATGAAATGCACCAATGTCCGCGAGAGAATCTCTCCCTACATCGGGCTCGATCGAGCCGTGGTCCAACGGTGGATGACCGATAAAAATGCGTTGGGTTGTGCAAAGCTATACCGACCTGGCACCTACTACGATGCCGTGGGCCTGATGAAGTACAACAGGGATTTCGGACATCATTCAGGCCTGTACTTTTCTGGCGAGTCATTTTCAGTGGATGCGGGCTGGACAGAGCCTTGCTTTCGAGGCGCCGTCGACGCAGTCATTCATATCTGCAACAAAACCGCCGCGATATTCAATGGTGGTTTTTCCATGAGCGACTATCCGCACTACAGAACCGCGCCCTGACGCCACTCTGCCCTTGGAGCCATGCACGACGTGCACTGGCTCCGCCTTCATTTCCTACTGCCAAGGGCTCATCACATTCATCTTGGGAGATGCCCTACAGCCCAAAAGGAAACGGCTGACTTACGCTCCGCGCCCGTTTCACCTCTTATGAACACGCCATTAAACAGCGTGAATAACAATAAAAAGAGGTTTACGAAAATGAACGAGCCAACCAGTCCTGTTCGTGTAGCGGTTGTGCAATTCGACCCCCAGGTCGGTATAAAAAATCGTGAAGAGAATCTGCACCGTGGCCTTGCGCTGGCCCTGGATGCGGTAAACGGTGGAGCGAACCTCATCGTTCTGCCCGAGCTATCAAACACCGGCTATTTATTCAGCAACCGGCAGGATGCGTTCGAACACTCAGAATCAATCCCCGGCGGGCAGAGTGTGCAGGCCTGGATGGACTTCGCCCGTCAACACAAGGTTTACCTGGTGGCCGGTTTGACGGAACGCGAGGGCATGCGCCTCTTCAACACTGGCGTTCTGGTAGGGCCTGACGGTTTTATCGGCAAGTATCGAAAAGCACACTTATGGAACCTGGAAAAACTTTGGTTCACGCCAGGCGATCTGGGTTTTCCAGTATTCGAAACGCCAATAGGCCGCATTGGGTTGTTGATCTGCTGGGACATCTGGTTCCCGGAAGTACCGAGAATTCTCAGCCAGCAAGGCGCGGACATCATTTGCAGCCTGAACAATTGGGTCTGGACACCACCGCCTCTATTCGATGACGCCGGCAAATGCATGGCGTCGTACCTGACGATGACAGCCGCGCACGTGAACAACGTATTTATCGCAGCGGCAAGCCGCATAGGGGAAGAGAGAGGTGCTCGTTATCTGGGCTGTTCGTTGATCGCAGGCACCAACGGCTGGCCGATCAGCGCGGTAGCCTCCGCTGACCAACAAGAAGTTCTTTTTGCCGATATTGACCTGACCAGTTCCCGTAGCGCTGCCATCTGGAACAATTTGAATGACCTGCACCGAGATCGTCGAGCCGATCTTTACGATCAAATGCTCGGTTATACCCAGCACCCTTGTCTGCCGCGCTGATAAGGGAGCGAATCAATGGAAACTACAAGCGAAAAGCTCGACCAACGCCAGCATACCGCCAGATCACCGCTGGATATCGCCATCATCCTGTTAATGCTCGGCGCGATAGCGCTGGTGATCTGGCTTTCGTTCACGAACCGCGCCTCCTGGCCCGCCCACTGGCCAGACTACAGCCACATGGTATCCAACCTGCCGCAGCCAAGTGCTTGGTTACGCTGGGTGTTGGGGGATATCAGCGAGGTCGCGTTCTACAAACATGAGTTTGCCTCTATCGGACTGCTCGCCGGAGCATATCTCGCGTACCGGGCCAATCGGACAGGAAAAGCCTGGCAAGGCTTTTCCATCTGCTATGGCAGCGGTCTTTGGCCGTGGCTCGTCACCAGTTCATTGCTTGGGCTCTTGCTGAGTAACCTTCTGTGGGGTTGGACCGTGACAGCCACAGCTTGGCAGCCCACGTTTGCAGCTTTCGTTTCATTACCCGCGGCGATGGTGCTGATGTTTGGCGGCGGCTGGAAGGTAGCGGTCAATGGCGCAATCATGGGCGCCTTGCTGGTCACCCCTGCGTGTTTGTTGATCGTCAACTACGTCTGCAATCCACTGGGATTGCCGGTCGTTATCGGCAATGTCTCGGGAATGGCGGTGGCCAGCGTCATTGCGTTTCTACTGTGTCGCCACCTGCCGAGCCTGATGCAGTCGCAAACGTGCGGAAAAGCATCCGAACCGCAATCGCTGCCCACTACAGCCAAGGCGCCAGACTACGGTGTCGTCTGGAGTTTGCGCCGGGTCTTGGCAGACTTTTCCGAAGCGCCGTTCTTCGGTAATGAATGGGCCAGCCTCGGACTGATACTGGGCGCGTTGCTGGCTTACACCTTAAGCCCGATGAGCCCGGTCTACGGCTCGGGCTTGCTGCCCCAATTGATCGGCGCACAAGCACTGACCTCGGCACTGGGCGTGATGATCTGGCGTCGCCAGTGGATGCTGCGCGGATGGTATCCCACCTACATTCCGTTGGTATCTGTCGTACCTGCGGCGATTTTGACCTACGGCGGCAGTTGGCTGGTGATTGGGTCAAGTGCTTTGCTGGGTGCATTGATTGCGCCGCCGCTGGCGTGCGCAATTGCCAAACGGTTACCCGCCGACATGCACGCTTTCATCGCCAATGTCCTGTCCATGGCTATCAGTACCCTTCTTATCATTCCGTTTATCGGATTTCTGATAACCCACTGACCCCATCATCCTATGGCTGTATTGCGACCTTGAGGCGGGTACAGCCATTTCTCATTACAAAAGTGAGGTATTACATGGACCTACCCAAGCTGGCCATCGCGTCACTCGGCGGTACCGTGAGCATGCAGGCCCGGGCCGCCGGAGAAGGAATAGTCCCGACCATCAGTGGCGCAACCCTGCTGGCTTCGGTACCGGAGTTGACGACGCAGGCACATGTCACCGTCGAAACACTGGGAATGTTGCCCAGCGCATCATTGGATTTCGAGTTTTTATTGAGCGTTCTCTGCTGGGCGAATTATCAAATCGAGCAAGGTGCCGTGGGGATTGTCATCACTCAAGGCACGGATACGCTGGAAGAAACTGCGACATTTTTCGATCTGCTATGGGACCACGACGAACCATTGGTCCTGACCGGCGCAATGCGCTCGGCAACCCAGGCAGGCGCCGACGGGCCGGGGAATCTTTTGGATGCCTGCCGGGTTGGCTTGGCCAAGAGCAGCCGGCAGCGTGGTGTTCAAGTGGTCATGAACGGGCAGATTCATTCGGCGCAGGCTGTTCGCAAAACCGATTCGATGGCATTACAGGCTTTTTCTTCACCGATCGTGGGCCCGACCGGTCTGTTATTGGAAGGCAACGTTCACTACCTACGTCCGACGCTGCAACGCAACGTCTTGCCGTTACCGAAGCAAACGACACAAAAAGTTGCCTTGCTACAAGCATCACTGTCCGCCGACACCCTGTTGTTGGAAAACATTCTCACGCTGGGCTACGACGGGTTAGTCATCGCCGGTTTCGGTGCAGGACACCTTTCTGAAACCTGGACTGCGCCGGTTGATGCCATTGCCAAAAAAATCCCAGTCATTATTGCAACTCGCTGCGGATCAGGATCCACGGCTCGTTCAACTTACGGGTTCAAGGGGGGCGAGATGGATTTGATTCGCCGAGGCGCATCAATGGCTGGCTTTACCTGTCCACGCAAAGCCAGGATTCTCTTGTGGCTACTGATTGGTTGCCAGCGACAGAATGATTTGGCTCGCTATCTGAAAGAGGGCATCCAGTTTCAGTAGCCTTGAGACTTACCTGAGTCGTTGTAGCGAGAGGGGCTGCTGCCCAGCTCGGCGGGAGCCAGCTCCCGCGCTACCGGTTCTTTACTTGCCTTGAATGAACAGCATCGCTGCAATCGCTGGGCCTGTATTTACGTATTCCCTACGGCTTATGCGCCCGTGCCAGGAATTCGTGGGACTGCATCTCCAGCAAGCGACTCAAGGTCCGCTGGAATTCGAAGGTCAGGCGACCGCCGGTGTAGAGGTCCTTGAGTTCGACTTCGGCCGAAATGATCAGCTTCACGTTACGGTCGTAGAACTCGTCGACCATGTTGATGAAGCGACGGGCGATGTCGTCGGTGGTGACGCTCATCTGCTCGACATTGCTCAGCAGCACGGCGTGGAAAATCTTGCCCAGTTCGATGTAGTCGTTCTGGCTGCGGGGGCCGTCGCACAGTTCGCGGAAGTCGAACCAGGCCACGTCATCGCAAGTGCGCACGGCGCGGATTTCGCGATTTTCGATGACCAATACATCATTTTCCACGGCCTGGGTGCATTCCGGCGTCAGGGCGCGGAAGCTCTTGCGCAGGCTCTCTTGGGCAGCGGCATCCAGCGGAAAGTGGAACAGTTCCGCTTGTTCGAGGTGACGCAGGCGGTAGTCGACGCCGCTGTCGACGTTGACGATTTCAGTGTGTTCCTTGATCAGCGCGATGGCCGGCAGGAAACGCGCCCGCTGCAGGCCGTCCTTGTACAGGCCGTCCGGCACGATGTTCGAGGTCGCGACGAGGGTCACGCCGTTCTTGAACAGCTCTTCCATCAAGGTGCCGAGGATCATGGCGTCGGTGATGTCGGAAACGAAGAACTCATCGAAGCAAATCACTCGGGTCTCGTCGGAAAACCGCTTGGCGATGATGGTCAGCGGGTTCTTCTCGCCGCCCAGGGTCTTCATTTCCTCGTGCACGCGCTTCATGAAGCGGTGAAAGTGCGTCCGTGTCTTCTCCTTGAACGGCAACGCTTCGAAGAAGGTGTCCACCAGGTAGGTCTTGCCACGGCCCACGCCGCCCCAGAAATACAGGCCCTTGACCGGAGCCTGGTCTTTTTTTCCGAACAGTTTGCCCAACAGGCCGGGCTTGTTGTTCGCCGCCGCGACCAGGTCGTCGTACAGGCGCTGCAAATGCCGCACCGCCGTTTCCTGGGCTGCGTCGTGGAAGAACTCCGGGCGTTTCAGATCAGCTTGATATCGTTCTAGGGGCGTCATATTCGTTAGCAAGGCAACAAAAACGGGCCGTCACTGTAGCGATGGCCCAGAGGAATGGCAATCGGCCCGTATTCGGGCCGATGGTCGAGTGATGCGCCGGGATCAGTCCTGGGCAGGCGTCAAGGCAACGCGCAACGCATCGACGGCGGCATCCCGGGCGGCGCTGTCAGCAAAGGCTGGGCTATTGGCCACGCACTCGCCGTCGAGCCAGACGCTGAAACCCAGGTCGGCGCTTCGCACATCCAGCGGCTGGCCGGCCTGCAGTTGTTTGGTGACCTGGCCGGCAGCCTTGCCATCGGCAAAGTTGCGCGACAGCAACAGTTGCTCGCCGTCGGCGGCCAGCAGTCGGAAGCGGAAACTGCCGTCGTCTTCGCGGAAACTGACGAAGCGGGCAGCCTTGGTGGCTTTCTTCTTGGTGCTGGCGGTCACCTGAACCTGACTGACAAACGAGCGCAGGCCAACGGCCTCGCGCAGTTCGGTGAGGAACGGCGTAGCCACGGCCCGGGCTTTTTTTGCGCCCAGTTGCAGGATGTCTTCCAGGTCCGATGGACGCTCGATGAACTGGTGATAACGCTCGCGCGATTCACCCAATTCGCTGTCGAGCAACTGGAACAGACGGTTCTTGGCTTCGCCCCAACCCAGGCCTTGCAGCAGTTCGCTGCGAAACTCCGCGGACTGTTCGGCAGTGGCGAAGGCCTGAAACAGGGTGAACAGGTGCGAATTGTCCGCATCCTTGGCTTCGCCCGGGGCGCGCGAGTCGGTGACGATCCGCGAGATCGCCTCCTTCATCTCCTTGGCGCTGCTGAACAAAGGGATGGTGTTGTCGTAGCTTTTGGACATCTTGCGGCCATCGAGGCCCGGCAGCGTGGCGACGCTTTCTTCGATCAGCGCCTCGGGCATGGTGAAGAACTCCTTGCCCTGGCCGAACAGGTGGTTGAAGCGCTGGCCGATGTCGCGGGCCATCTCCACGTGCTGGATCTGGTCGCGACCGACCGGCACCTTGTGGGCGTTGAACATCAGAATGTCGGCGGCCATCAACACCGGGTAGCTGTACAGGCCCATGGTGATGCCGGCGTCCGGGTCTTCGCCGGCCTCGACGTTCTTGTCCACCGACGCCTTATAGGCGTGGGCGCGGTTGAGCAGGCCCTTGGCGGCGACGCAGGTCAGCAGCCAGGTCAGCTCCGGGATCTCGGGAATATCGGACTGGCGATAGAACGTCACGCGGTCCACGTCCAGGCCGCCGGCCAGCCACGTGGCGGCGATTTCCAGGCGCGAACGCTGGATACGCAGCGGGTCATCGCACTTGATCAGGGCGTGATAGTCGGCCAGGAAGTAGAACGAATCGGCGTTGTTCTCGCGACTGGCGAGGATCGCCGGACGGATGGCGCCGGCATAGTTGCCCAGATGCGGGGTGCCGGTGGTGGTGATGCCGGTCAGGATACGGGTACGCGTCGTCATGGGTTATCGCTTGTCAGACTGCTGTCAATTCGAGAGGCGAGGCAGGATCAGATCCTTGAGATCGGTCAGCTTGCCATGAAAAAAGTGTCCGCATTCTGCCACTTTCAGCAGCTCATGGGGGCGTTGGAGCGTGTCGGACCATTCGTAAACCAGCTGCGGATCGACCACTTCGTCGGTTTCCGGCTGAATCACGGTCAACTCCCCCTTCGTGGGCAAGGGCGACTGCTCGTCCAGACGCATCACCGCCGGGGCCACCATGAACAGGTGCTTGACCGCCTGACCCTGGGCTTCCAGACGCCCGCCCAGGCTGGCGGCGACGAAGCCGCCGAAGGAAAAACCGAACAGGGTCAGGGGCAATTGCGGGTATTTTTCACGCAACCATTGGGCGACAGCCTGGGCATCGTCCACTTCGCCGGTGCCCATGTCATGAGTGCCAGCACTGGCACCCACGCCACGATAATTGAAACGCAACGTAACCAGGCCAGCATCGCGGGCGGTGCGTTGCAGGGTCGAGATCACTTTGTTGAGCATGGTCCCGCCCTGCACCGGGTTCGGGTGGCAAATCAACGCCAGGCCACGGGGAGCCTCGCTGTCCAGGTACAAGGCTTCCAGTTGGCCCACCGGGCCATCGATGACTACAGGGGTTTCGCGCATAAGCAAGGGAAAGAACTCCGTGACCTCGAATAGGGTCGACTCGTCTAGCTAAAGTCTGTGCCTGGCATGATTGCGATGTTCTTCGCGGTATACAGCGCAGGTCCGAGCCGTTAACGTAAAGCAAAGCCGTTTATAGAGGAAGGACTCGTGGAACACTCGCTCTTAGTTTGGTTGTTGCCGACTCTTGCCCTGGTTGCCGGTGTCGCCATTGGATTCCTGCTTGCCCGACTGCTGCCCAACGCGGTGCCCAACAGCACGCAACGTCAGCTGGACGACATCCAGGAACGTTTCGACAGTTATCAGAATGAAGTGGTCACTCACTTCAACAGCACCGCATCCCTGGTGAAAAAACTCACCCAGAGCTACCAGGAAGTCCAGGATCATTTGTCCGAGGGTGCCAATCGCCTAGCCCTGGACGAGCAGACTCGCCAACGCCTGCTGGCTGCCCTGCACGCCGATTCGACGCAGGTTCCACGGGAACGCCTGACCCCGCCAAAGGATCAGGAACCGCCCCGGGACTACGCCCCCAAGACCCCGAATTCGCCCGGCATGCTCGATGAGCATTACGGTTTGAAGAAGTAATCGCCAAGCAACACCCCAAAAGCCCGCCCGATCACATGATCGGGCGGGCTTTTTATTGGCTCAAGAAAATCCCCCCTGTGGGAGCGAGCCTGCTCGCGATGAGGCCGGCACATCCAATATCACCGATTCAGGCAGATCGCTATCGCGAGCAAGCTCGCTCCCACAGTTTGGTCGTAGTGAACACAAATCCTGCGACTACTGACAATCTTCTGTGGGAGCGGGCTTGCTCGCGAAGGCGCCAGCACATCCAACATCGCCGGTTCAGACAGACCGCTATCGCGAGCAGGCTCGCTCCCACATTTAAAGCGGGCTTAAGCCAACACTTCACCTGCCACCTGATCGATAGCACCTTTGGTGATGTCGACAATCAGGTCCGCATCCTCGCGGGTCAGGATCAGTGGCGGGGCGAAGCCCAGGATGTCGCCGTGGGGCATGGCGCGGGCGATCATGCCGCGTTCCAGGCAGGCGGCCGAGACCTTCGGGCCGACTTTGAGTGCCGAGTCGAACGCCGTGCGCTGTTCAAGGTCGGCCATGAACTCCACCGCCGCCAGCATGCCGTCACCGCGCACCTCGCCCACCAGCGGATGCCCCTCAAGGGTTTCACGCAGGCGACGATTCAGGTAGCCGCCAACATCCTCGGCGTTGGCCGTGAGGTTTTCCCGCTCAAGGATGTCGAGGTTCGCCAGTGCCGCCGCCGCGCAAATCGGATGCCCGGAATAGGTCCAGCCATGGCCCATGGCCCCTTCGGTCTGGGAGGCTTTTTCAATCACGCTCCAGACCTTTTCGCCGATAATCACCGCCGACAAGGGGGCATAGGCACTGGTCAGGCCTTTGGCTGTGGTGATCAGGTCCGGCTTCATGCCGTAGCGCTGGCTGCCCATCTTCGAACCCAGGCGACCGAATGCGCAGACCACTTCATCGGCAATCAGCAGCACGTCGTATTTTTTCAGCACGGCCTGGATCGCATCCCAATAACCGGCGGGCGGAACGATGATGCCCCCGGTGCCCATCAGCGGTTCACCAATGAACGCCGCCACGGTATCCGGGCCTTCGGCGAGGATCATTTTTTCCAGCTCATCGGTGCAATAGCGCACGAAGGCCGCCTCGTCCATGCCCGCCGGGGCCTTGCGATACCAGTGTGGGCACACGGTGTGCTTGACCCCTTCGACCGGCAGGTCGAAATGTTGGTGGAAGGTCGCAAGCCCCGTCAGACTACCGGTCAAGATGCCCGAGCCATGGTAACCACGGTCACGTGAAATGATTTTCTTCTTCAGCGGCCGGCCCAGCACATTGTTGTAGTAGCGCACCAGTTTGACCTGGGTTTCATTGGCGTCGGAGCCGGACAAACCGTAATAGACCTTCTTCATCCCTTCCGGCGCCCAGTCCATGATGCGACTGGACAGCTCGATGATCGCCTCGCTCGAATGGCCGACGTAGGTATGGTAGTAGGCCAGTTCCTTGGCCTGCTTATAGATGGCATCGGCCACCTCGGTGCGGCCGTAACCGATGTTCACGCAGTAGAGGCCGGCAAAGGCATCGATGAACTCACGGCCTTCATGGTCGCGAATGCGAATGCCTGACGCACTCTTGATGATCCGCCCCTTGAGCGCGCCGCTGGCGTGATCGTGAGCGTGGGTCGAGGGGTGCATGAAATGCGCACGGTCTTGTTCGAACAGCATGTTGAGTTCTTGGCTCATGCGGACTCTCCTGGGAACTGGCCTTGATGGTGCAGGCAAAAATATTTGGTTTCGACAAAGGGCTCGAAGCCCTCGCTGCCACCCTCGCGACCAAGGCCCGAGGCTTTCATGCCACCGAAGGGAATCGGGTGGCCGGTGAACTTGACGCCATTGACCGCGACCATGGCGTGGTCGAGACGGCGGATCAGCGGATAAATGAGGTCCAGGCGGTTGGAACAAATATAGGCCGCCAGACCATACTCGGTGTCGTTGGCCATTTCGATGGCTTCGTCCAAGGTGTCGAATGGCATCACCCCGGCAATGGGCGCGAAGTTTTCTTCACGGTAGATGCGCATCTGCGGCGTGACGTCGGCCAGCACCGTGGGCTGATAAAACAACCCGCCCAAGGCATGGGCCTCACCGCCCACCAGGCGTTGAGCGCCAAGGGCCAGCGCATCGGCGACGCGGTCAGCGGTCGCATCGAATGCCGCTTGATGCATCAACGGCCCGATCTCCACCTCCTGTTCCTGTTGATCGACCATGGCCGGCCCGACGCGCAAGGCGCGCACCGCGGCAGCAAAACGACTGAGGAATGCCTGGTACACCGGACGCTGCACCATGATTCGGTTAGCCGCACAGCAGTCCTGCCCCGAGGTCTGGAACTTCGCCTCCACGGCGACTTTCACCGCCAAGGCCAGGTCGGCATCGGCGCAGACAATAAATGGCGCGTTACCGCCCAGTTCCAGCGCGACTTTCTTCACGTCCTGGGCTGCCGCCTGCAACACCAGCTTGCCCACCCGCGTCGAGCCCGTGAAGCTCACCGAGCGTACGCGACGATCCTTGACCAGGGTTTCCATGGCCATTTGCGGCTCGCCCAATACCACGTTGAACACCCCGGCAGGAAAGCCTGCCTCCTCGGCCAGTTGCGCCAGCGCCAAGGCCGAGTAAGGCGTTTCGTGGGCCGGCTTGATCACCACGGTGCAACCGGCGGCCAGGGCAGCGGCGGCCTTGCGGGTGATCATCGCCGAAGGGAAATTCCACGGCGTGAGCAGTGCACAGACGCCTACCGGTTCCTTGATTGTCCCCAAGTGCGCACTGGGGATATGGCTGGGGATGTTCTGACCGTACAACCGCCAGGCTTCCTCGGCGAACCACGGGATGAAGCTGGCGGCGTAGGCGATTTCGCCACGAGACTCGGCTAGCGGCTTGCCCTGCTCCAGGCTGAGAATGTGCGCAAGGTCTTCGCTGTGTTCGACGATCAGTGCCGCCCAGCGCCGTAGTAGTGCGCCCCGGGTCTCCAGGCTCTGCTCACGCCACGCCGGGAATGCGCGATGCGCCGCGTCCACCGCCGCGACGATCTGCGGCTGATCCAGCATCGGCACATGGCCGATGACGGTGCGGGTGGCCGGGTTGTGGACGGCCACACTGTGGCCGCTGTCACTGTGGACCCAATGGCCGTCGATGTAGCAAAGCGCTTTGAACAGCAGCGGATGTTGGAAAGGCATGACGTTCACTCCAGAGCGTGTGCGTGAGTCCATGCTAGGGCAGCGGCGCTTGGGTAATTGAGGGTTTAGCGTGGGGCAAACCCTGGGTTTTTTCTGAATCGAGGGCGGTAAACCGTGTTTTCTGCGGTGCTCAGGACAGCTCGGCCAACGCCGCCGGTAAGGCCCCGGCGGTCTTGATGGTCTTGGTCACGATGTAGGTGAAGTAGCGTTCGATGCCGAGGTCTTCGAGCAGCAATTGGTCGACGAAACGCTGATAGGCATCGACGTCCGGCGCCTGGATCATCGCCAGGTAATCCACACCGCCGCCAGTGGCGTAACAGAACGCCACTTCTGGCGCGCCGATCATGCGCAGCTCGAAACGGCGCATGTCCTGGGCGGTGTGCCGGGCCAGGGTGATCTCCACCAGCACCTGCTGACGCTTGAACACCGCGCCCCAATCGATCTGCGCCCGGTAGCCGATGATCAGGCCCGCCGCTTCCAGCTTGCGCACCCGCTCCCAGGCCGGGGTCACCGACAGGTTGATGGCCTCGGCCAGGCTCGACTTGGTAATCCGCCCATCCTCGGCGAGGATCTGCAGGATCTTGAGGTCGTAGCGATCGAGCTTGTGCATGGGACGTGGGCTCTCCAGACAATTCAGAAGACATCACACCGATTAGTGGCGAGGGAGCTTGCTCCTGCTGGGCCTGTAGATACCGTCTTGCCCCTCATCGAGCAAGGGCAAATTTTGGGTCAAATGGCTGACCCGATTTGAGAACGGCGTAAACGAAATGTAGTAGCTTGCGCATCGCTGCACAGATGATCTGCTTGGG
>NZ_CAXAPG010000013.1:0-132769 GCF_963970585.1 Pseudomonas sp. RL_105y_Pfl2_101 | reverse complement strand
CGATTACATCGAGATGTTCTACAACGCAAAACGCCGCCATGGTTTCAACAATCAGCTGTCACCGGTAGAGTTTGAAAAACGTTACGCAATGAGTTTGCAAGGTGTCTAAAGAATCCGGGGCGATTCAGGCCACTTGAATCAACATCACCTCAACCGCTCTAGTACCGGCGATAGTAGAAAGCATCTCTAACGGATTCTTTCCGGCAAACCGATCTTTTGACTTCGATAGCCATCGTCTGGCTTTAGTTTCGTCCCCGAAAATTACCTCTGTCAGGGCCATGATGTGCACATATCTGAACAGCTGATCGCTCTCACTTAGTGTAAGCCGTTGATTACGGGCTATTCTGATCCTCGAGGTGCGACGCGCCATGATCTTGTTGGGCTCGGACGCTCTCAGCTCGTAACGGTCGCAGAGCTCTTTAAGCCTGAAACGCGGAAAGCCGGATTCGATCATTTTATGGATGTCTTGATCAGACGCATCACAGGGTATTCCGAGTAGGTTTTCTAGCCTGATCCGATAGGAGCGGTATCCATCCCCGCGCATGGCTTCAGCAAACATAGCCCACCTCCCATCCAGTACGTTCCGCGGATTAGAATGTGGCAAATTTCGAGTCGTGTGAAGCCTAATGCATCAGATCCCTCGAAATTGCACTGTTCCCTAGGTGACGCTCCCCGTAGAGTTGTAGGTTTGGTGTGCTCTAAGTACTGGGACACGACATGGCGCACCTGGAGATCGACCGGGAAGATTTGCCTGAGACGATGCAGCTACTGCGTATTGAGTTGCCAGATGTTGCCAGCCAGGCCGCAGCGCCTAGTCTCCGTAAAGGCTGGCAGTCAGACACAGGTCAAACCAGAGCCGTGGGCAATTTCTTCCTGGACGAATACGCGTGGCTCTTGCTTCCCGTGCCCAGCGCGATTATGCCGTTGACCCACAACTTTCTTTTCAACCCCCGGCATCCTGTTGCCAAGTCGGCCACTGTAACCCCCGTCCACTTCGAGCCTGACCCGCGGCTTTTTTGATCCGCATAATTTTTGAATGTCCAGCATTCGGACGGCTTCGATGGATCTGGAGCCCGGCGGCATCTCCGATGCCACCGCCAATTTCACTAGGGAAACTCTGAAAAAGACTTCCAGATTTGGTGAAATACAGCGATCCGGCGATGGAAGAAGCACTTTACGAGACCACGATCCTGCGCCAGTTTTCGGGGCTGCATCTGGATCGGATTCCCGATGAAACCACGATCCTCAACGTTCGCCGCCTGCTGGAGAAACACGAACTGGCCGGTGGGATTTTGCAGGTCATCAACGGTTATCTGGGCGATCGAGGCTTGATGTTGCGCCAAGGCACTGTGGTCGATGCGACGATCATTCACGCGCCGAGTTCGACCAAGAACAAGGACGGCAAACGTGATCCCGAAATGCATCAAACCAAGAAAGGAAACCAATACTATTTTGGAATGAAGGCGCACATCGGTGTCGATGCCGAATCCGGCCTGGTCCATAGCCTGGTGGGCACGGCGGCGAATGTCGCGGATGTGACGCAGGTCGATCAGTTGTTGCACGGCGAGGAGACGTACGTGTCTGGCGATGCGGGTTGCACGGGCGTGGACAAGCGTCCAGAGCATCATAACCGTCAGATGATCTGGTCGATTGCGGCGCGGCCCAGGACCTATAAAAAGCACGATAAGGAAAGTTTGATCGGTCGTCTGCGCCGCAAAATTGAATACACCAAGGCCCAGCTCAGGGCCAAGGTTGAGCATCCGTTTCGGGTCATCAAGCGCCAGTTTGGTTATACGAAAGTGCGCTTTCGTGGTCTGGCGAAAAACATCGCTCAGCAGACGACGTTGTTCGCGTTGTCGAACCTGTGGATGGTGCGAAAGCAGTTGTTGAATGCAGGAGAGGTGCGCCTGTGATGCGCGAAATGCGCCGAGAAAAGGTGCGATTCAAGGAAAAGACATGAATTAAAAAGCGCCAAAGCCTGGTTTTTGGCAGGTCACCGTTTTTTTGAGCGCCCAATGAAGGGGTATTCAAAACATCGGTGACTACTTCAGACCTTCCGTAGGTTAACAGCGATTTTATTTTGAATGCACAGAGTTTCAGAACAAGTGAAAACCCATGCTGGTCCATCCCGTTGAGAGTCACGCACGGTTGATCGGCACGCTGCGTGCTGCACATTTGGATCATCAAGTTGTCAGTTACGGTCATTGAGCGCCCGCATCCGGACTCTTACGCTGTGGGTCATGACAGACGCAAGCCGCAGAGCTTGCGCTTCTCCCGTGATCGCCCGTTGTGGAGTTACCGATGACCGCCTCTCATTACCCGCACCTGTTGGCCCCGCTGGACCTGGGTTTCACCACCTTGCGCAACCGTACCCTGATGGGTTCGATGCACACCGGCCTGGAAGAGAAGCCCGGCGGCTTCGAACGCATGGCGGCGTATTTTGCCGAGCGGGCCCGGGGCGGCGTGGGCCTGATGGTCACCGGTGGGATCGGGCCGAACGACGAGGGCGGTGTTTACTCCGGCGCGGCCAAGCTGACCACCGAAGAAGAAGCCCTCAAGCACCAGATCGTTACCCGGGCCGTACACGAGGCCGGTGGCAAGATCTGCATGCAGATTCTCCATGCCGGGCGCTACGCCTACAGCCCCAAGCAGGTGGCACCGAGCGCGATCCAGGCGCCGATCAACCCGTTCAAGCCCAAGGAACTGGACGAGGAGGGTATCGAGAAACAGATCAGCGATTTTGTCACCTGCTCGGTACTGGCCCAGAAGGCCGAATACGATGGCGTCGAGATCATGGGGTCGGAAGGTTATTTCATTAACCAGTTCCTGGCGGCCCACACCAACCACCGTATCGACCGTTGGGGCGGCAGCTATGAAAACCGCATGCGCTTGCCGGTGCAAATCGTGCGTCGGGTGCGCGAGGCGGTAGGCCCGAATTTCATCATCATCTTTCGCCTGTCGATGCTCGACCTGGTAGAAGGCGGCAGCACCTGGGACGAAATCGTCCAGTTGGCCAAGGCCATCGAGCAAGCCGGCGCGACAATGATCAACACCGGTATCGGTTGGCACGAAGCGCGAATTCCCACCATCGCCACCAAGGTTCCTCGGGCGGCGTTCAGCAAGGTCACGGCCAAGCTGCGTGGTTCAGTCAGCATCCCGCTGATCACCACCAACCGCATCAACACCCCGGAAGTGGCCGAGCAGATCCTGGCCGAAGGGGATGCCGACATGGTCTCCATGGCGCGGCCGTTCCTGGCCGATCCGGAGTTCGTCAACAAGGCCGCTGCCGGGCGCGGCGATGAAATCAACACCTGCATCGGCTGCAACCAGGCGTGCCTGGACCACACCTTTGGCGGCAAGCTCACCAGTTGCCTGGTGAACCCGCGGGCCTGCCACGAAACCGAGCTGAACTATCTGCCGGTGACCCAGGTGAAGAAAATTGCCGTGGTCGGTGCCGGCCCGGCCGGCCTGTCCGCTGCCACGGTGGCGGCCGAGCGTGGGCATCAGGTGACGCTGTTCGATTCGGCCAGCGAAATCGGTGGCCAGTTCAACGTCGCCAAGCGCGTACCAGGCAAGGAGGAGTTCTTCGAAACCCTGCGCTACTTCAAGCGCAAATTGCAGACCAGCCATGTCGAGTTGTGCCTCGACACCCGGGTGGATGTGGCGCAGTTGGTGGCCGGGGGCTACGACGAGATCATCCTCGCCACTGGCATCGCGCCGCGCGTGCCGGCGATTCCCGGGGTGGAGCATGCCAAGGTGTTGAGCTACCTGGACGTGATCCTCGAGCGCAAGCCGGTGGGCCGCAGTGTCGCGGTGATCGGTGCCGGCGGTATCGGCTTCGACGTGTCGGAGTTCCTGGTTCATCAAGGCGTTGCCACCAGCCAGGACCGCGAGGCGTTCTGGAAGGAGTGGGGCATCGACACCCACCTCGAGGCTCGCGGCGGTGTGGCCGGGATCAAGGCCGAACCTCATGCACCGGCGCGCCAGGTGTTCTTGCTGCAACGCAAGGCATCCAAGGTCGGTGATGGCCTGGGCAAGACCACTGGCTGGATTCACCGCACGGGCCTGAAGAACAAGCAGGTGCAGATGCTCAACAGCGTCGAGTACCTGAAGATCGACGACGACGGCCTGCACATTCGCCTCGGCGAAACCGGCGAGCCACACGTGCTGGCCGTGGACAACATCGTGATCTGCGCCGGCCAGGATCCGCTGCGTGAGTTGCACGAAGGCCTGGAAGCGGCGGGGCAGAGCGTTCACCTCATCGGTGGCGCCGACGTGGCGGCAGAGCTGGACGCCAAGCGGGCGATCAACCAGGGTTCGCGGTTGGCGGCGCAGTTGTAAGGCACAAAACGCTGGGCGCGACCTTGCTTGCAAATAGGGAAGCCAAGGTCGCCGCCGATTCCAGGTGGGCTTGCTCGCGAAAGCGGCGGGTCAGTTTGCGGTGATGTTGGATATGCCGACGCCTTCGCGAGCAAGCCCGCGCCCACAGGTTCTTGTAGTGCCAGGACCTGCGCGACCAGCTGTTAAGATGCTGGGCATCTTTATCCCAGGCCTACTGCCATGCTGCTTCCCGCCCTCGACTGGCATCCCCAACCCCGACTCGAACTCCTTCATTTGGACTGGCTAGCCCGTGCCGGTGTTGAGGTGGCGGCGTTGCGCCTGGACCGGATCGATCCGCTGATCAGTGGCAATAAGTGGTTCAAGCTGGTGCATCACTTGCGCGTCGCCCATGAGGCCGGCGCCGAGGGGATCATGAGTCTGGGCGGCGCCTATTCTAATCATTTGCATGCGTTGGCGGCGGCGGGCAAGCGCTTCGGGTTTCCCACGGCGGGGCTGTTGCGTGGTCATCCCCAGGACACGCCGACGGTGCGTGACCTGAAAGCGTTTGGCATGGACCTGCACTGGTTGGGTTATGGCGGATACCGAGAGCGACACGCTCCGGGTTTCTGGGAGCCGTGGCAGATCCGCTATCCCTATTTGCATTCGGTACCCGAGGGCGGTTCAGGATTACCCGGCGCACAAGGCTGCCAGGTGTGGGCGGCCAGTGTCCGTGAACAACTGGCGACGTTGGGGTGGGCGGATTTTCACGGTTGGTGGCTGGCCTGCGGCACCGGAACGTCACTGGCCGGGTTGGTGCTGGCCGAAGCGGGACAGCGCCCGGTCTATGGCGTGCTGGCGGTGCCCCAGGACCATGGCGTGGCGCAGCAAGTCGAAAACATCATGGGGGAAGCGGGCCTTTGCAATCCGCTTTATGAATTGTTCGACGGCAGCCGTGGTGGTTTCGCCCGGGTCGATGCCGAACTCGCCGAGTTCATCGAAACCACGGTGGCTATCGAACTGGAGCCGTTGTACACCGGCAAAGCCTTGATGTTGCTCAAAACGCGGGTGGAGGCCGGAGGGGTTGCCCCGGGCACCCGTTTGATCTTCGTCCACACCGGCGGTTTGCAAGGCCGCCGAGGGTTCGAGTAACGGCGATCAGCCGCGTTTGGGTATCATCCGCAGCAGCGTGTTGTCCCGTACTACATAGTGGTGGTACAGCCCCGCCAAGGCATGCAAGCCAATCAACCAATAGCCGATGGTGCCGCCCAGCACATGCCAGCCTTCCAGTTGCTTGGCAAACGCCTTGTCCTGATCGATGAGCAAGGGCAGATCGAAACCGTAGAACATCACCTGATGCCCTTCGGCGCTGGTGATCAGCCAGCCCAGCAGCGGCATGGCGATCATGAACAGGTACAGCGCCCAGTGCATCAGACGAGCGAGAATGGTTTGCCACGCAGGCGACGCCGGGAAAATCGCCGGTGCCTTACCCATGCTGCGGGCGAACAGGCGTAGCCAGACCAGCAGGAACACGGTCAAGCCGAGCATGAAGTGCGCTTCCTTGATCAGGGTCCGGCCGCCACTGCCCTTGGGGAAAATTC
The DNA here is from genome assembly GCF_963970585.1 of Pseudomonas sp. RL_105y_Pfl2_101. Lineage (NCBI taxonomy): Bacteria > Pseudomonadati > Pseudomonadota > Gammaproteobacteria > Pseudomonadales > Pseudomonadaceae > Pseudomonas > Pseudomonas sp. RL_105y_Pfl2_101. The sequence continues at coordinate 126,851 of NZ_CAXAPG010000013.1, read as the reverse complement.
CCCGGAATTCGATGCAGGCATAAACCACGGCCAGCAGAATCAGCATTAGCCAATGCAAGGTTACCGTGACGCTACTGTAGCGGCTTTCTGAGTTTTTCCAGGGCATTGCAGGTATCTCCAACGATCAGGGTAGAGCGCCGTCTAGAGCGGCGTTATCCGCTTACTGTAAGCCCGTTTCGCTGGGTTTGCATGAGCCAGATCAGTTTTGCCGGTATGAAGTCTTAGGGTTGCGTCAGAGCGTCAAGTCCGGCGGATTGAGCAGCCAGTCCAACAGCAGCCCCGGATCATGATTGCCTCGGGGCGGTTTCGGGGGCGTGGCGGTATGGCCTGCGTCGGTATCGACAGCCCCTGGGCACAGCACCGGTCGATCAGGGTCGCCATCGAGAAAACTCACCAGCACTTCGCTGCCGGCCATCAGGCTGGGGCTGCCGTCCAGCGTCAGCCGCGACACGGGCAGCATGATGCCCTCCTGGTCCGGTGCCCATAGGCTGACACTCACCTGGCCACGTTCATCGGGGCTGGCCGGTTGGCCGGCGCGGCCGAGTACATGGGCTAGGTGGTACCCGGGGATACAGGGCTTGGGATGCTTGAGGGTCGGCCTGAACGCGGTGGACCAGGGAATGGCGGTGAACCGGTTGCGGTAGTCACGGGCCGACGGTGCGGCGGGCAGGTCCGGTTCCAGGATCGAAAACTGCCGTCCGCGATGCTGGACCTCGGTGATCAACCATTGATCGTTGAAGCTGGAAACCGGGTGTTCGCAGATTTGCACGATGTCGCCGCCGTGCAGGGCCGGCTGGGTACTGTGGCCATGGATCTCCCGTTGCCGGCAGCGCAGCCGTTCAAGGTGGCGGCGACCGGCCTGGTATCGGTGAGCCAAGGCCGGGTTGCCGTGCATGGCCTCGTGTTCGATCTGCTCAAGGGGGTGATTCGCCGCCGAGGCCTGTGCTTCGGACGGGGCCCGGTCACTGAACCCGACGGGCAGGCCAGGCATCATCGGATGGTGACGCAAATACACGCGTTTGATGGCCGGTAGCGGGCTTTCGTTCGGGCGCAGGGGCAGCTCGACGGGGTGCAGGGGAAAGCTTCTCGGGTCTTCGGCAAACACCAGGACATGGCCCTGAGGCGCGTGTTCGAAATGGTAATGAATGCCTTCTTCCTCGCACAGTCGTTGCAGGAGGGTCAGGTCGCTTTCGTCGTATTGGATGCAGAAGGGGCGGCACGGATACTGCCCATGAGGCAGTTCGAAACGGTAGCTGTCGACGGGTAGCGCGTGTTCTTCCAGCAGGCGTTGCAGCACCTGCACCGCGCTGAGCCGATGGAAAACCCGGCGCTGCGGGCCTTGGTCCAGTTGCTGGAGGTAGGGAACCAACGTCAAGCGATAGCCGATGCGCCGCGGCGCCAGGGTACTCAGGCTAACGCTGTGGACAATTCCATGGACGCCCGCTTCGCCGTCCAGGCGCAGGAAGGCCGGATGCCTCAAGAGCAGGTCGGGGTTTATCGGTGGGGCCAGGCCGATCAGTTCGAGGTCATAGCGGTACGGCTGGTTGAGGGCTTCGCGGCCATTGAACCGCAAGACTTGCAGTTGCAAGTCGCTTTGCGTGAGCGTCAGGCAGAAGGGACTTTCCGTGTCGTTGCGCATAGCAGCTCCTACTGGTGGGGAGAGAGGCGCAGAGGGTACGAAATCGCGGGGGAAAACGGTGCTTGTGAGTCGCTATTTCAGAAACGTCCTACAATACGCTGTGAAAAAGCCGATCCGGCAGGGTGAATTTTTTGGTCGATCAGCCGGTTTAGGCCGTATAAACTTGCGCCACAGCGCCGGCCGGCAGATGTCTCGGCGCGTCAGACAAGAGAGTGAGTAATGGGCGCACAGTGGAAGGTTAAACACAAAGAAGCGGCTGCTAACGCCAAGGGCAAGATCTTCGGCAAACTGGTGAAGGAAATCACCATTGCCGCGCGCAACGGTGCTGATACCGCTACCAACGCGCACTTGCGACTGGTGGTCGAGCAGGCGAAGAAGGCCTCGATGCCCCGCGAGACCCTGGAACGTGCGATCAAGAAAGGTTCTGGCCAGCTCGGTGAAACCGTGCAATACCACCGCGTCACCTACGAAGGGTTCGCGCCGCACCAGGTGCCGTTAATCGTTGAATGCGTGACCGATAACATCAACCGCACCGTTGCCGAAATTCGCGTCGCGTTCCGCAAGGGCCAACTGGGTGCCTCGGGTTCGGTGGCCTGGGACTTCAACCATGTCGGCATGATTGAAGCCGCACCGGACAGCCCGGATGCCGATCCGGAAATGGCCGCCATCGAGGCCGGTGCCCAGGATTTCGAGCCGGGCGAAGACGGCGCGACCTTGTTCCTCACCGATCCTGCCGACCTCGATGCCGTACAGAAGGCCTTGCCGGAGCAGGGTTTCACCGTGTTGTCGGCCAAGCTGGGCTACCAGCCGAAAAACCCGGTCAGTGGCCTGACCGACGAGCAGATGGCTGAAGTCGAAGCGTTCCTCGAAGGCCTCGACAACCACGATGACGTGCAGGACATGTTTGTCGGGTTGGCGGGTTAAGCACTACCCCCTGTGGCAAGGGAGCTTGCTCCCACTCGGCGGCGCGTAGGAGCTGTCGAGTGCAACGAGGCTGCGATCTTTTCACTGCCACTTAAATCGTGAGCGAAAGATCAAGATCAAAAGATCGCAGGCTTCGCCAGCGCCTACAGAGCCCAGCGGGAGCAAGCTCCCTCGCCACGGTTGCGCAATAAGCCTTCAATCTCATCAAACCCCGGCCGCGCCAATACATCAGGCTGACAGCAACGCACCTGCAGATCCTGCAACGCTACCAGTTCCTCTGCACCGAGCCCCGGTTCAATCCGCGCCAACAATTCCCCCAGCAGAATCCCGAAGGCCCGTACTTCGATACGTTGCAGCGCGCGGGTTTGCAGGTTGTCTGTGGTGGCGTGGAACGACGCCGCGCCAAAATCCCCCAGCAGGCAATCGCCCAAGTCATCGCACAGAATATTATGCCCGTAGAGATCCCCGTGGGTGATGCCCTGGCGGTGCAGGTGCGCCGCCACCGAGGCAATACCATGGGCGATGCGCAGGGCCACCGGAGCGCTGAGGCGCAGCGCGTCGGCATACACGTCTCGAGTGCACGAGGCCAGGCTCGGCAGCCCGGCGAGGTTACGGTAGCTGGGCTCGATCAGCGCCATCACCAGCCCGGCCTGTTGTTCGGGGTGCCCGGTAACCTTGCCCAACACCTCAATCAGGTTTGGGTGTCGACCGGCCGTGATACAGGCATGCATCTCATGCAGCGGCGAGCCGTCGCTGGTCATTTGGCCTTTGTACAGCTTCACCGCGACCTTTCGCACCACGTCGCCGGGTGCCTGCCAGCGTGCCTGATAAATCACCCCCGACGCGCCTTCGCCCAGCTGTTGTTGCAGTTCCAGATGCGACCAGTCGATAGGCGTTGTGGTATTCAGGGCCGCCGCTTCTGCCTGAGCCTCCAGCGGGTTGCCGGCGTAGGCCAGCCAACTGAGGCTTGGTAACTTGAGCAGCCATTGCGGCAGTTCGGTCAGTTGGTTGGCGGCGATGCGTAGCAGTTCGAGGCGATGACACTGGTCCAGGCTTGCCGGCAACTGCTGCAAACGGTTGCCGGCCAGCATCAGTTTTTGCAGAGAAGGGCGTTGGCCCAGTTCATCAGGCAATTGGTTGACGCAGTTGTCGGTCAGGATCAGCCAACGCAGCAGTGGCGGCAGTGCGGCGCCCGTGACGTGTGCAATGCGGTTGGCCTTGAAACCGACCATGGTCAAGGCGCTGCAACGGCCCAGGCATTCGGGCAGTTCGGTGAAACGGTTGTCCGAACAGAACAGCACGCGCAGGCGAGTCAGCCGATGCAGGTCGTTGGGCAGCGTGTCCAACTGATTGCCGCTGAGGTTGAGAATTTCGAGGGAATCGGCCAGGTCGAAGATTTCCCGGGGAAACTCCGTCAAGCCGCAGGCCAGGTCCAGCCGAGTAATGCCGGAAAGCTGGCCGGCGCGTAGTTGGGCGAGGGTGTGCATGGAGGGGTTCGCTGTTGATCAAGAAGAAAAAGCGTGGAAAAAACCTGTGGCGAGGAGCTTGCTCCTGCTCGGCGACGTCATAGGAGCTGTGTAGGAGCTGTCGAGTGAAACGAGGCTGCGATCTTCCCCAGACACTTGAGTCCCAAGCGAAAGATCAAGATCAAAAGATCGCAGGCTTCGCCAGCGCCTACAGAACCCAGTTGGAGCAAGCTCCCTCGCCACAGCTCATCTGTTCAATTCATTGTGAGATGGCCGCATGATAACCGCAAAATTTGCGCATCGCGCTCGATGCTGCGGTTCCAGCGGGCGTTCCAGGCCGGGCGTTGTGCGTTGACCCGATCCCAATCCACGGCAATCGCCGTTCCCAGGTACTGCTTCATCGCCTCCGCCTGGCCGCGGGTCTTGTCGGTGGTCGGAGTGTTGGGGTTGGACGGGATCTGGTCGCCTTCTTCCAGGGCGATGGCCTGGGCTTGCGGGGTCAGCAGGAAAGCCGCGAGTTGTTGCGCCAATTCCGGTTGGGTATTTTGGGTGATGGTGCATTCGGCGGCGTTGAGGACCACGGCGCCGTCCTTAGGCTGGGCATATTCGACCGGCATGCCTTTGAGTTTCAACGCGCTCACATGGGGCGGTGTCAGCGGGAACAGCGCAGCTTCGTCGGTCTGCAGCATTTCGGATAGCTCAAGCGTGAGGCCGCCCTGATCGGACCGCGGATCAACCCCTTCGACCCGTTGCTGCGCAGGCCTTCGCAGGTGTTTGGACAGCGTTAAACACACTCTCAAGAGCAACTGATGTTCCCTGTGGGAGCCTGCTCGCGATAGCGGTGTGACAGTCGACATCATCTCTAACTGAGCTGCCGCCATCGCGAGCAGGCTCGCCCCCACAGAGATTTTCCATCGGATAGGGGACTCAGAAGTTCAGGGTCTGCTTGAGCCGCTGCACCGTCGGCGTATCACTGGGAATGACCATCGCATAGTTGTAGCCCGGCCCGGACCAGTACTCGGCTTGCAGCTCACCCTCGCGGCGACTGCCCCGCGGCAGGAGGAAGTTTTTCGGGCCGGGCGGGCGCACGTAGAAGCTGATTTTCTGACCGTTCGGGTCCTGATAGACCACCATCGCCGCCGCGCCTTGTTCGGTGCTGAGCAAGCGCCCGCTGACAGGCTTGAAGCCCGCAGCCGACAGGTCTGGCAACCGGTCGGCCTGGGTGAAGTAGCGGTCGAGCCAGCCTTGCATGCTCTGCTCGTCGCCGGTTTGGTAATCGGCCGGAAGGATGCCCTGCTGGGCAATCAAGCGGTATGCCTGCAGGGCATCGGCCATGGGGGCGGCAGCGCTGAGCAGGGTCATTTGCCGCGCCTGCCAGCCACCGAAGCCACCGACGCTGACGGCCAACAGCAACACCGCGGCGCTGGCCAAGTGGCGGCGGGAGCGATGTTTCAGGTGCTGTCGAATCATGGCCGGGTCGAGGTCGGGGTTGGGCGGCTGTTGCAAGGCACCGCTCAGGGCCGTGCGCAGGTGCTGTGCGTCCTGTTGCCAGGCCCGGACGCGGGCGGCGACTTCCGGCTGATTGGCCAGGTAGGCCTGCACCAAGCGCTGGTCGGCTTCGTTCAGTTGGCGATCGACGTAGGCGTGCAGGTCACTTTCGCTGGGGGGCATGCTGATCATTTGAGTATCCGCAGGGTAGGGCGGGTGATTTCGCCGTCGCTGAGTTGGCGCAGGGCCTGGCGAGCACGGGACAGGCGGGACATTACCGTGCCGGTCGGCACGCCGAGGATGTCGGCGACTTGCTGGTAACTCAAGCCTTCCACGGACACCCACAACAACAGTGCGCGTTGCTCCGTCGTGAGCTGATCGAAGGCCTGCAGGGACGATTGCGCGATCACGCTGCGCTCGGCCGAAGGCTGGGCATCGTCGCGACCGGTGAAAAACTCCAGCATGCGCGCATACCGACGGGAGCGGCGATGACCGTCGAGAAACTGCCGATACAGAATCGAAAACAGCCAGGCCCGCAGATCGCCGTCTGGGCGCTTGTCGTTCCATTTGGACAACGCCCGTTCCAGGCACATCTGCACCAGGTCGTCGGCGTTGCTCGGGTTGCGCGTCAGCGACAGGGCAAAACGCCGTAGCCTGGGGATGAGTTCGCGCAACTGTTCGTCGAATGCGTTCATGGGAGTGTGGCTTCTGTGGGCAGTCACTGCGCCGGGACTGGAAAGACGACCCGAGAACGAGATTATTCCAGTGCAGGAAAAATAAATACGAGGCGTGGGAATAAACCTGTCACGTCTTCGTCTGACGGGTCCTTTCCAACGAATGGCCTCGAGCCCTGGAGCTTTCTCATGGTTGATCCTTCACCCTCGTCGAGCCGGCCACCCTTGACTGCCGCCGCCCTGACATTGCGCCTGAGCGGCATCGCCGTGATTGTTGCAGCCCTGGCCGGCGCGTTTGCCTACGTCAATGGCAGCCTCGACCCACAGCGCCTGACACCGCAGGCGTTGGTCAATGTACTGGAAAAAAACAACGGCGTTCATCCGGGGTTTCGACGCAACCACTCAAAAGGTGTCTGCGTCGCGGGTTATTTCCAAAGCACGGGCGAGGCCAGCGCCTATTCCAGCGCCCAAGTCTTCTCGCAACCGCAAACGCCAGTGGTTGGGCGTTTCGCCTTGCCCAGCGCTAACCCCTATGCACCGGACGGCAGTGTGCCGATTCGCAGCCTGGCACTGCGCTTTACCCAGGCCAACGGTCAGCAATGGCGTACCGGCATGAACAGCATGCCCGTGTTTCCGGTGGGCACGCCTGAAGCCTTCTATCAACTCCAGCAAGCCCAGTCGCCGGACCCTGCCACAGGAAAACCGAACCCTGCGGCTGTACCGGCTTTCTTTGCCGCGCACCCCGAAGCGATGCCGTTCCTGCAATGGATCAAGACCGCCAAGCCGTCGGCCAGCTACGCCACCGAAACCTACAACGGCATCAACGCGTTCTATCTGGTCAACCCCGCCGGGCAGCGCCAGGCGGTGCGCTGGGGCGTGGTGCCGATGAGCCAGGATGCTGCGGATGCGACGCCACCCCAAGGGGCCGACTTCCTCGAGCAAGACTTGGTGAAGCGTCTCGCCGCCGGGCCGTTGCGCTGGCAGTTGAACATCACCCTGGCCAACCCGGGGGACCCGGTGAACGATGCCAGCAAGGCTTGGCCCGCTGACCGCAAGGTATTCAATGCCGGCACGTTGGTGCTGGACCGCACCCAGGCGCAGGACAACGGTGAGTGCCGCGATATCAATTATGACCCGCTGATCCTGCCCCAAGGGATCGAGGGTTCCGAAGACCCGCTATTGGTCGCGCGCTCCGCCGCCTATGCCAGTTCCTATCTGCGACGTACCAGCGAAGTGAGCCAGTTGCCCGCCAAACAGGAGTCCCGCCCATGAGCGCCCCTCGTCACTTTGTACCGCTGGCCCGGCTGCTGCATTGGCTGATGGCTGTGATGATCATCGCCATGCTGTTCATCGGCGCGGGCATGGTTGCCTCGGTGTCCGAACGCCATGAATGGCTGCTGCAGTTGCATAAGCCATTGGGTATCGCGATTTTACTGCTGGTGATCGTGCGCCTAGTGGTGCGATTTACCACCCGCCAACCGCCGTTGCCGGCGGATCTACCGACCTGGCAAGTGTTGGCGGCAAACGCCTCGCATGTGCTGTTGTACGCCCTGATGCTGGTTCTGCCGCTGTTGGGCTGGGGGATGATTTCGGCGGCGGGGGACCCGGTGATGCTCGGCGATTCGTTGCAACTGCCTTCGATTCTGCCAGCGCACGCCCAGACGTTCGCACTGCTGCGCAAGGCCCACGGGTACCTGGCTTACCTGTTGTTCGTGACGGTGCTGGTGCATCTGGCGGCGGCGTTGTTTCACGCTTGGGTACGCCGGGATGAGGTGCTGGGCAGTATGTTGCGCGGCAAGGATTGATGAAGCATGGCAAGGGCGCTTGCTCCCACAGAGTGGCGTCTGTAGGAGCTGCCGAGCGAAACGAGGCTGCGATCATTCAATTGACAAAAAATCAAAAGATCAAAAGATCGCAGGCTTCGCCAGCTCCTACATCACCGGGCGGAGCAAGCTCCCTCGCCACGGTGGATCGGTTCAGGTCGCTGGATTAACGTAATTCGTCAACCATGGCCTCGATGGTGCTCAACACATCCTTGCCCAGTTGCATCGAGCGTTTGCCAGACCAGCCTGTGATCGGGTTCGGGTGATCATTGTGGTCCTTGAACGGCATTTCCAGGGTCAGGGACAGGCAGTCAAATTTCTGCCCGACAGCGTTACAGGCCAGAGTCATGTTGGCCTGGCCCGCTTCGTCGCGGGTGTAGCCATGAACGGTCTGGAAGTCTTTGGTCTGGTGCTTGAGATGGCTGCAAAAGCGCTCTTCGAGTTCGGCGATGCGTGGCGTGTAGCCCGGGTTGCCTTCGCAACCGGCGGTGAAGACGTGGGGGATTTCCTCATCGCCGTGAGCGTCGAGGAACAGGTCGACACCGTACTTTTCCATTTGCTGCTGCACGAAAAAGACCTCGGGGCTGATTTCCGGGCTGGCGTTCTGCCAGGCACGGTTGAGGTCTTGGCCCATGGCGTTGGTCCGCAGATGCCCGTGGAATGCGCCGTCCGGGTTCATGTTTGGTACCAGGTACAGATCGGCCTTGGCGAGCAACCGGTTCAGTTGCACATCATCATCCTGCTGGAGGCGTTCGATCACACCCTCCATGAACCACTCCGCCATGTGCTCGCCAGGATGCTGCTGGGCGATGATCCAGACTTTGCGCCGGCCTTCGGCACCGCGGCCCTTGCGCAGCAGTTGAATGTCACGACCTTCCACGCTTTTACCAACGGCCAATAGTTCGGTGCCGGCCTTGTGCTGCGCTTGCTCGATCAGCCAATCATGCCGGCCACGGCTGTAGGGTTCGAAGTAGGCGAACCAGGCGTTGGGTTGTTCGGTCTCCAGATAAAAGCGCAGGGCGTCGCCTTCAAATTGGGTCGGAATGCGGAACCAGTTGACGTGATCGTAGGAGGCAACGGTCTGGTAGCCCGTCCAGGCCTTGTTGTAAGACGATTGACTGGCGTTGAGCAGGCGGAAGGAATACTCCTGGCCAACGTGCAGGCCGCTGGCCTTGAAATGGAACCACTGGAAATGGGCGCTGCGGGTGTCGGGCCTGATTTTGAGCAACGACTGCAGCGGGTTGCTGATGTCGACGACCTCGATGTTGCCGCTGTCGAAATTGGCACTGATATCAAAGGAAGATTTAGCCACGGTCACGATTCCTGGAGAGGAGTTTCATGGCCATTACTTTACACGTAAGAAAAGCGAGTCGAGACGATTTACGTCACGTAAACAGAGGGGGGCGTCCTCCCTGGATGCCGAGCCAGCTTAGAAAGTCTGCAATTGATTCTCAAGTGCAGGTTTTCGATAGTTTTCGCCCGTGTGGCGGGGCGGCCCTTGTAAACAGATATTCATTTGATATCATTGCCGCCATTGAATTGGCAGCACCCAAAAGACTTCATTAGCCTGAAGCCATAAGCCGAAAATCGGCAAAAAAAAGACCCGGCAAAAAAGCCGGGTCAAAAACCGTGATTAGCCTGATGAGGAGATATTCCAGAAGTCCGACCTAAGGTCTTCTGGTCTATCGACTGATCTCGCGACCAGTTGGTGCAATAATAATCATTATCATTTGCAAGTCAAATGGTTTTATCGCATCGATCGGAAAATTTATTCGTGTCGTCCGTGTTCGCGGCGACATTCCCACGCGTTACCCTAGCGAGTCGGGTAGCCATCCAGGGATCGGTCAAGCATCACCTTGACCAGATCAATCATGTGAACCACCGAAAATGCCAGGTCGCGGCTCGGACCATTCAACTGGTTGGCAGACTCGTGGGCGGTCGCCGCGGCACAGCGCAGCAGGTCGCATGCGTGAACAAGGGCTTCTTCTGCGCTGACGCTGCGGTTGACGTCGAAGAAGCGATGTTCTGCCTGTGCCTGCGAAACACCTGGTTTCAAGTAGTAGTCGAGGGCGCGTTTGGCCGCCGGGCAATCCTGCAAGGAGGGAAATGTGCTGTCGAAAGGGTTGCTGGGCTGATCTTTATTGGGTGTATCCATGGTGATGAGAATCTCCGTGTGTGGGCTGAACTCCTGAATTCAGAATAGTACTTATTGTAATTGTGACGATAATTTAAATACTACAATTTGTGTTTTGAATGGTCGGAGTCATCCACGTATCGTGCCGCACATGGATAAATGGATAGAGTTGGTCAAGGCCAAGATGAAGGAGCTGCACATCACGCAAGTGGTGCTCGCAGAACGGTTGGGAATGTCCCAGGGCGGCGTCGGCCATTGGCTGACCAGGCGCCGGCAACCCAGTGTCGAAGACATGAACCGGGTCCTGAAGGAGCTGGGGCTGGAGTTTCTGGAAGTGGCGATGGTAATTCGCGAGCCGGACACCTCCACGGACGAAGGCATGACCCTGGCGCAGAAGTACAACCCGTACTTCCGCTACCCGGTCAGTGAATGGCACGAGGTTGGCGAGGTTCGCGAAGGTGATTCTGCTGCCTACGGTCAGGCGCGTTACGAGCTGACCGACTACCACGCCCAGGGGGCCGCGTTCTGGCTGGTGGTAGTGGGCGACGCGATGACCGCACCCAGTGGGTTGAGCATCCCCGAGGGCATGTCGATCCTGGTGGATCCGGCCATCGAGGCGGTGCCTGGCAAACTGGTGGTCGCCTGCTTGCCCGGCAGCAGTGATGCGACCTTTCGCAAATTGATCGAAGAGAGCGGGCAGCGTTACCTGGTTCCGCTCAATCCGACTTACCCGAAAAACCTGTACACCGAGCAATATCGTCTCATCGGTGTGGTGGTGCAGGCCGCCATCAGGTTCTGACTGGATCGGCCCTGGGAGCGGGCCGATTCCTATTCTTCGAACGCCACCAGGGCGCTGCCTTCGCTGACCATTTCGCCTTCCTGGCAATACAGCGCCTTGATCACACCGGCCGTGGACGCACGAATGCTGTGCTCCATTTTCATGGCCTCCAGGACCACCAGTTGAGCCCCGGCCTCCACAGATTGGCCGACACTCACCAATACCCGGACGATACTGCCGTTCATGGGCGCGACCAGGCCGCCTTGATGGCTGTGGCTGGCCTCGGCGGCGGCCAGCGGGTCGTACAGGTCGATTCGGTGCAGGTCACCCGCCCATTGCAAATACAGGCTGTCGCCCTGGCGAATGGCCCGATGACTGCGGCGCAAGCCGTGGCGCTCGATCACCAGTTGCTCGCCCCTGAGCTCCGCGCAATGGGTCGTAACGTCCAGCGTCAGTGCGCGATCCTGGCCTTCGCAGCTCAGGTGCAAGGTGGTTTCCCTTGGCAGTCCAAGACGCAGCCCGGTGGTGCTGGCCCAAGGCGAGTCGGCATCATCGCAGCGTACGCGCGGTGTCAGGCTCAAGGCGAAGCCCTGGGCGGCTGCGAACCAGAATGCATCATCCAACTCGCCAGGCTCTGGTAGCAATTGCGCCTGGTAACGTGGGATAAATCCGGTGTCCAGTTCTGCCGCCGCAAAGGCGGGGTGGGCCACGATTCGGCGCAGGAACCCGATGTTGGTTTTCAGTCCGCCAATGGCAAATTCGTCGAGCATGCTCAACAGCCGCAAGCGCGCCTGTTCACGGTCTTCACCCCAGGCAATCAGCTTGCCGAGCATCGGGTCGTAGAATGGCGAGATTTCATCGCCTTCTTCAACCCCGCTGTCGACCCGCCGGCCCGGGCCCTCGGCAGATTCGCGATACAACGCCAGGCGGCCGGTGGCCGGCAGGAAATCGTTAACCGGGTCTTCGGCATACAGCCGCACTTCGATGGCGTGACCGAGCAGCGGCACTTGCGCTTGAGTGATCGGCAAGGGTTCGCCTTGGGCGACGCGGATCTGCCAGGCGACCAGGTCCAGTCCGGTGATCGCTTCGGTGACCGGATGCTCAACCTGCAACCGGGTGTTCATTTCCATGAAGAAGAACTCGCCCCGCGCATCCAGCAGGAACTCCACCGTGCCCGCCCCGACGTAACCAATCGCCAACGCTGCGCGCACGGCGGCTTCACCCATGGCCTGGCGCAGTGGCGGGGTCAGGCCGGGGGCGGGGGCTTCTTCCACCACTTTCTGGTGGCGGCGCTGGATTGAGCAATCGCGTTCGTTGAGGTACAGGCAGTTGCCATGTCGGTCGGCAAATACCTGGATTTCCACGTGGCGTGGCTTGAGCAGGTACTTTTCCACCAGCATCCGTGAGTCGCCAAACGAAGACTGCGCTTCACGCTGGGCCGAGGCCAAGGCTTCGGCCAGTTGGTTGACGTCCTCGACGACTTTCATGCCCTTGCCGCCACCGCCGGCCGTGGCCTTGAGCAATACCGGGTAGCCGATGCGCTGGGCGGCGTCGCGAAAGGTCTCCAGGTCTTGGGCTTCGCCGTGATAACCAGGCACCAGGGGCACTCCGGCGGTTTCCATTAAAGCCTTGGCCGCCGATTTGCAGCCCATGGCGTCGATGGCCGAGGCCGGTGGACCGAGGAAGATCAGCCCGGCGTTTTCAATCGCCCGGGCGAACCCGGCGTTCTCGGAAAGAAAACCATAGCCAGGGTGGATGGCTTGGGCGCCGCTGGCTTTCGCTGCGTCGATCAGTTTGTCGATTTGCAGGTAGCTGTCGGCGGCCTTGCTGCCGCCCAAGTCGACGCGGATGTCGGCTTCACGGCTGTGGCGGGCATCGCGGTCGGTGGCGCTGTGGACGGCAACGGTGGTCAGGCCCATGGCCTTGGCGGTGCGCATCACGCGACAGGCGATTTCGCCACGGTTGGCCACCAGCAACGTGGTGAGGGCAGGGGCGCTCATCGACGCGGCTCCTTGTTATTTGATTCGGCTTGCCAATTTGGCGCACGTTTTTGCAGGAAGGCCCGCAGACCTTCCTGGCCCTCCGGGCTGACGCGGATTCGGGCGATGGCGTTTTCGGTGTAGCGCCGCAGCGCCGGAGTAAGGGCGCCGCTGCCGACTTCACGCAGCAGTTCTTTGCTGGCGCGCATCGCCGCCGGGCTGTTGAGCAACAGGTTGTCGATCCATTGTTCGATCTGCTGGTCCAGGGCCTCGGCCGGGTAACTTTCCGACAGCAAACCGATTTCTTTCGCACGTTGCCCGTCGAAGCGTTCCGCCGTCAGGGCATAACGACGCGCGGCACGCTCGCCGATGGCTTGCACCACGAACGGGCTGATCACCGCTGGCGCCAGGCCAATGCGCACTTCCGACAGGCAGAACTGTGCTTCATCGGCGCCAATGGCCATGTCACAAGCGCTGATAAGTCCCAGTGCGCCACCGAATGCCGCACCCTGGACGACAGCCAGCGTAGGCATCTTCAGCTTGGCGAGGTTGTACATCAGCTCCGCCAGTTCCCGGGCGTCATCGAGGTTGGTGTGGTAGTCGAGCTCGGCCGATTGCTGCATCCAGGCCAGGTCGGCGCCGGCGCTGAAATGCTTGCCGCGACCGCGGATCAGCAGGAAGCGCAAGTTTGGATCGCTGCTGACGTGGTCCAGGGCCAGGATCAGTTCGCGGATCATTTCGGCGTTGAACGCGTTGTTTTTCGACTCGCGGCTGAGCCACAAGGTGGCAACGCCCCGTGGGTCAGTGTGCAGTTCGAGGGTGTTGAAGTTATCCATGGACATTCCCCGTTTACATCCGGAACACGCCGAAGCGGCTCGGTTCGATAGGCGCATTCAGTGACGCGGACAAGGCCAGGCCCAGCACATTGCGTGTCTGGGCCGGGTCGATGACGCCGTCGTCCCACAGCCTGGCGCTGGAATAATAGGGGTGACCCTGTTCTTCGTATTGATCGAGGATCGGTTGCTTGATCTCGGCTTCCTGTTCGGCGCTGAAGGGGTGGCCGCTGCGTTCAGCTTGTTCACGCTTGACTTGCACCAGCACGCCGGCCGCCTGTTCGGCGCCCATCACGCCAATTCGCGCATTCGGCCACATCCACAGGAACCGCGGGTCGTAGGCACGACCGCACATGCCGTAGTTGCCCGCACCGAAACTGCCGCCAATGATCACGGTGAATTTCGGCACTTTGGCACAGGCCACGGCCGTCACCAGTTTGGCCCCGTGCTTGGCGATGCCGCCAGCTTCGTACTTCTGCCCGACCATGAAACCGGTGATGTTCTGCAAGAACAGCAACGGGATCCCGCGCTGACAAGCCAATTCGATGAAGTGCGCACCTTTCTGTGCGGCCTCTGCGAAGAGAATGCCATTGTTGGCCAGGATCGCGATCGGGTAGCCGTGCAAATGAGCGAAGCCGCACACCAGCGTCGTTCCGAACAGCGCCTTGAACTCGTCGAACACCGAACCGTCCACCAGGCGCGCGATCACCTCCCGGACATCGAACGGCTGCTTGGCGTCGGCCGAAACCACGCCGTACAGCTCGTCGCCCGAGTAAAGCGGGGCAATCGGCAGGCGATGCTGCAACTGGCCCTGTTTGCGCCAGTTGAGGTTGGCCACGCTGCGCCGGGCCAGGGCCAGGGCATGTTCGTCGCTGTCGGCGTAATGGTCTGCCACGCCAGATATCTTGCAGTGCACATCGGCGCCGCCCAGGTCTTCGGCACTGACCACCTCACCGGTGGCGGCTTTCACCAGTGGCGGGCCGGCGAGGAAAATCGTCGCCTGTTGACGGACCATGATCGCTTCGTCCGCCATGGCCGGCACATAGGCGCCACCGGCGGTGCAGGACCCCATGACCACGGCGATCTGCGGGATGCCCTGGGCACTCATGTTGGCCTGGTTGAAGAAGATCCGCCCGAAGTGCTCGCGGTCCGGGAACACTTCGTCCTGGCGCGGCAGGTTGGCGCCGCCGGAGTCCACCAGGTAAATGCAGGGCAGGCGATTCTGCTGGGCGATGGTCTGGGCGCGCAGGTGTTTTTTCACCGTCAGCGGGTAGTAGGAGCCACCTTTGACTGTCGCGTCGTTGGCGACAATCATGCATTCGACGCCTTCCACGCGGCCGATGCCGGCAATCACGCCGGCCGCCGGCACGTCTTCGCCATAGACTTCGTGGGCTGCCAATGGGCTGATCTCCAAAAACGGCGAACCCAGGTCCAGCAGCCGGTTGATGCGTTCACGGGGCAGCAACTTGCCCCGCGACGTGTGCCGTTCCTGAGCCTTGGGACCGCCGCCTTGGCGAATTTGCGCGAGCAGGGTGCGCAGGGCTTCGACGTGTCCGAGCATCGCATCGCGGTTGGCGATGAATTCCGGCGAGCGCGGGTTGAGCTGAGTGTGCAGCGTGGCCATGGTCAGCTCCGTTAGCGGGTTTCGTTGAACAGTTCGCGGCCGATCAACATCCGACGAATCTCACTGGTGCCAGCACCGATTTCGTACAGCTTGGCGTCACGCAGCAGACGGCCGGCCGGGAATTCATTGATGTAGCCATTGCCGCCGAGGATCTGGATGGCGTCGAGGGCCATTTGTGTGGCGCGTTCGGCGCTGTAGAGGATCACCCCGGCGGCGTCCTTGCGGGTGGTTTCGCCGCGCTCGCAGGCCTGGGCCACGGCATACAGGTAGGCGCGGCTGGCGTTGAGCTGGGTGTACATGTCGGCGACCTTGCCCTGGATCAGTTGGAACTCTCCAATGCTCTGGCCGAACTGCTTGCGGTCGTGGATGTAGGGCACGATCAGGTCCATGCAGGCCTGCATGATCCCGGTCGGGCCGCCGGAGAGCACGACGCGCTCGTAGTCGAGGCCGCTCATCAGCACTCTCACGCCACCGTTGAGTGCGCCGAGGATATTTTCTTCCGGCACTTCGACGTCATCGAAAAACAGCTCGCAGGTGTTGGAGCCGCGCATGCCGAGCTTGTCGAATTTGTTGCTGCGGCTGAAGCCTTTCCAGTCGCGCTCGACGATGAAGGCAGTGATGCCATGGGGGCCTTTTTCCAGGTCGGTCTTGGCGTAGATCACGTAGGTATTGGCATCGGGGCCGTTGGTGATCCAGGTCTTGCTGCCATTGAGCACGTACTTGTCGCCACGCTTGTCGGCGCGCAGTTTCATCGAGACCACGTCGGAGCCGGCGTTTGGCTCGCTCATCGCCAGGGCACCGATGTGTTCGCCGCTGATCAGTTTGGGCAGGTACTTGGTTTTCTGTTCGTGATTGCCGTTGCGGTTGATCTGGTTCACGCAGAGGTTGGAGTGGGCACCGTAGGAGAGGGCGACCGAGGCCGAACCGCGGCTGATTTCTTCCATCGCCACCACGTGGGCCAGGTAGCCCAGGCCAGCGCCGCCGTATTCTTCCGGTACGGTGATGCCCAGCAGGCCCATGTCACCGAACTTGCGCCACATGTCGGCGGGAAACAGGTTATCGATATCGATCTGCGCTGCTCGCGGCGCGAGTTCGGCCTTGACGAAGGCCTGCACTTGGTCGCGCAACATGTCGATGGTTTCGCCGAGGGCAAAGTTCAGGGATGGGTAGCTCATGGGTCACCTTTGGCTTTTTTATCGGGTGCGGAGAGTGGGGGAATCGCTCTAACCTTTACGTTAACGTAAGCCTGCGACGAGAGGCTGTCAATCGCCCTTTACGTTAACGTCAAGTTGAGCCAGAGTAAGTGCGCTTGAATCGCTTTACCTAAGGTATCTGTGCATGAGATTCACCGCTACACCCACTAATAAAGACAAGAGGGGGCGTCATGGATCTGCCCGGTTCACATTCGCATTCGCAGCTCAGCTACACCCGTGGCTCCCAGGCCAAGGCTTTGCTGGCCCAAACCATTGGCGAGGTTTTCGACCAGACCGTGGCCCGCGATCCGGAGGGCGAGGCGCTGGTGGTTCGCCATCAATCGCTGCGTTATACCTGGCAACAGCTGGCCGAAGCCGTCGATCTGCACGCCCGAGCCTTGCTGGCACTGGGCTTGAAAACCGGTGATCGCCTCGGCGTGTGGGCACCCAATTGCGCCCAGTGGTGCATCATCCAGTTCGCCAGCGCCAAGATCGGCGTGATTCTGGTCAACATCAATCCGGCCTATCGCGTTTCTGAACTCGAATACGTGCTTAAACAATCCGGATGCCAATGGCTGGTGTGTGCCGGGGCGTTCAAGACCTCGGATTATCACGCCATGTTGCAAGCGCTGGCACCCGCGCTGGCGGAGCAATCGATCGGCCACTTGCAGAGCGAGCGCTTGCCGGATTTGCGCGGTGTGATCAGCCTCGAATCCCAACCGCCAGCAGGTTTCCTGCCCTGGTCGCAACTGGCCGCCCTGGGGGCGGCGGTGACGCCTGCACAACTGGCCGAACGCCAATCCAGCCTGCACTGCGATCAACCGGTGAATATCCAGTACACCTCCGGCACCACCGGTTTCCCCAAGGGCGCCACCCTCAGTCATCACAACATTCTCAATAACGGTTACATGGTTGGTGAAAGCCTGGGCCTGACGGCGGGCGACCGGCTGGTGATCCCGGTGCCGCTCTACCATTGCTTTGGCATGGTCATGGGTAACCTGGGTTGCATGACCCATGGCAGCACCATGATCTACCCCAACGATGCCTTCGACCCGTTGCTGACGCTAAAGGCCGTGGCCGAGGAAAAAGCCACGGCACTGTATGGCGTGCCCACCATGTTCATCGCCCTGCTGGACCAGCCGCAGCGGGGCGAGTTCGACGTGTCTAGCCTGCGCACTGGCATCATGGCCGGGGCCACATGCCCCATCGAAGTGATGCGACGGGTCATCAATGAAATGCACATGGCCGAAGTGCAGATTGCCTACGGCATGACGGAAACCAGCCCGGTGTCATTGCAGACCGGTCCCACTGACGAACTGGAACTGCGCGTGACCACCGTCGGGCGTACCCAGCCGCAACTGGAAAGCAAAATTATCGATGAGGCCGGCAACATCCTCCCACGTGCTGCTGTCGGCGAGTTGTGTACCCGCGGTTACAGCGTGATGCTCGGCTACTGGAACAACCCCAAGGGCACCACCGATGCCATCGACCCGGATGGCTGGATGCACACCGGCGATCTGGCAACCATGGACGAGCAGGGCTACGTGCGCATCGTTGGGCGCAACAAGGACATGATCATCCGTGGCGGGGAGAATATTTACCCGCGTGAGCTGGAGGAATTTTTCTTCACCCACCCGGCAGTGGCGGACGTGCAGGTGATCGGCATCCCGTGCTTGCGCTATGGTGAGAAAATTGTTGCCTGGATCAAGTTCCATCCCGGCCACAGTGCCTCCGAGCAAGAGCTGCAGGCCTGGTGCAAGGAGCGCATTGCCCACTTCAAGACACCGCGTCATTTCAAATTCGTCGAAGAATTTCCCATGACGGTCACCGGCAAGATCCAGAAATTCCGCATGCGCGAAATCAGCATCGAAGAACTGCGCGATGTAGAAGGCTGAGCAAGATCCCCTGTGGGAGCGGGCTTGCTCGCGAAGGCGGTGTGCCAGGCGACATAAATGTTGGCTATGCCGCCGTTTTCGAGCTCAAGCTGCAAGGGCAATAGCCCGACAGGGCCACACCGTAGGGGGGGATATCCGTTGCTGCGGTAACGGCCACTTAGGGTACCGCCCTGACATCCAAACGCCAGACAGCACAAAGGGGAGCCGAAGCTCCCCTTTAATTTTGTCGTCACGTGCTCTTTTTTTATTATTGAGGGGCGGCCTGTTGTTGTTTTTGGCAGCCGTTGCCCTTTACCGCTGTTTTTGGCGATCCCCATCCGGGATCAAGAGCAAACGTATTTTTTTGAGCGCTGATCTACTTTTTTCGCCTTGCGATCCAACCGATTCGGGAGCTACCTGAAGGTAGTTTTATTGTTCTCTGCCCGGTTGCGGGTTGCTCCTGAAAGCACCCTGAAAAGCACATCCTCTCCAAAAAAATCTGTTAGCTGCGTCTCTGCCGTGTTGTTTTTGTTATGTCAGAGTCGTTTCGTCTTGTTTTTATTGGGTTTGCTGCGTTTTTTTATTCTTGTTATGCAAGAGATATAGCAGGTGGCGTGCCAACTTTTAAAACTCTATATAAATCAATGTGTTGTATTTTTTTGCTGAAAAACCCGGCGCACCAAACCTGACAATTTGTTTCCGTGTTACTCGTTTCGCTGCTGTTACAAAGCCTGCGGTAACACCTCATTGTGCGCTGCGGGCCTTGGCGACACGCGAACCGCTAGGGCGGCCGAGTACGTCGCAGATCTGCCGACCCGCGGCGATCAGGGCGTCCAGGTCGACACCGGTTTCGATACCCAACCCATCGAGCAGGTACAGCACGTCTTCGGTGGCTACGTTACCGCTGGCGCCCTTGGCATAAGGACAGCCGCCCAGGCCGGCGATAGAGCTGTCGAACACCGCGATGCCTTCCAGCAGGCTGGCGTATACGTTGGCCATGGCCTGGCCGTAGGTATCGTGGAAGTGTCCGGCGAGCTTGTCCCGAGGCACCTCGGTGCCCACCACCTCGAACATCCGGCGGGTGGCACCGGCGGTGCCCGTGCCGATGGTATCGCCCAGGGAGACCTCGTAGCAGCCCATGGCATGCAACTCCCGAGCGACCCACGCCACCTGCTCAGGCTTGACCGCCCCTTCATACGGGCAGCCCAGCACGCAGGACACGTAACCGCGCACACTGACACCGTGCTGCCTGGCGGCTTCCATGATCGGCGCGAAGCGCTCCAGGCTGTCCTTGATGGAGCAGTTGATATTGCGCTGGGAGAACGCTTCGGACGCGGCGGCGAACACCGCCACCTCTTTTACACCCGCCGCCAGCGCATCTTCAAAACCCCGCAGGTTCGGCGCCAGGGCGCCGTAGGTCACACCGGGCTTGCGCTGGATCTGCGCGAACACCTCGGCGGAACCGGCCATTTGCGGCACCCACTTGGGCGAGACGAAACTGCCGACTTCGATGTAGCCCAGGCCGGCGGCGCTCAAGGCATCCACCAGGCGCACCTTGTCGGCGACGCTGATGGGCTGTGCTTCATTCTGCAGCCCGTCACGGGGGCCGACTTCGATCAGGCGTACAAAGGAGGGGAGGGACATGGGGGTTGACCTGTAGTGAGTTGCCAAAGTATCGAGAACGATGCTGCCCCCTGTGGGAGCGAGCCTGCTCGCGATAGCGGTATGTCAGTCGCCATTGATGTTGTCAGTTACATCGCTATCGCGAGCAGGCTCGCTCCCACAAGGGGCATGTTGTGTTACTGGACGATTTCTTCGCCCTTGATCGTCTGCTCCAGCGCCTGGATGCAGCGTTCTTCGGCGGTGTCGAGTTCCAGCTTCATCTGTTCGATGTCCAGCAATTGCTGTTCGAGCTGTTCGCGGCGCTCGGTGATCTTCGCCAGCATGCTGTGCAACTGCTTCTGATTGCCGCTGGAGGGGTCGTAGAGTTCGATCAGCTCGCGGCACTCGGCCAGGGAAAAACCAATGCGCTTGCCGCGTAGGATCAGCTTCAGGCTGACCTTGTCCCGCGGCGAGTAAATGCGCTCCTGGCCCCGTCGCTCCGGGCTCAACAGGCCTTGTTCTTCATAGAAGCGGATGGCCCGGGTGGTGATGTCCAGTTCGCGGGCGAGGTCGGAGATGCTGTAGGTCTGGCTGCTCATGGAAGCGCTCGAAACGAAAGGGGCTGACGCTAAGCTAAAGGCAGGTTGACGTTCGCGTCAAGCAGTCACAGGTGTGTTGTCCGTGCGGGGCCCTTCGCGAACAAGCCCGCTCCCACAGGTTCTGCGTCCTACACAAAATGTTGCGTGCACTGCAGGTCCAATGTCGGAGCGGGCTTGCTCGCGAAGAACGATGATGCGGTCTATCGCCTTACACCGCCTTATCAAGCTTCTTCTCATGGGCGGTCACCTGCTGGCACAGCTCGATCATTTGCTCGCGCATCCAGCGGTTGGCCGGGTCCTGGTCGGTGCTTTCGTGCCAGTAGAGATGGGTTTCCACCGGTGGCACATCGTTGACCGGTAACAGGAAGGCGTGCAGATCGTGACGACGGGCAAAGCGCTCGGGGACGGTCATGACCATGTCCGTTTGTTGCAGGACCTGGGAGGCCATCAGGTAATGCTGGGAACGCAGGGCGATCTTGCGCTGGATACCCATCTTGCCGAGGGCCAGGTCGACATAACCCAGCCCGTTGCGGCGGCTGGAAATATGCACGTGGGTCTGGGCCAGGTAATCATCGAGGCTGATCTTTTCCTTGCCCGCCAACGGATGGCCCTTGCGCATGGCGCACACGTAGCGATCTTCCATCAACTTGACGTGGCGCACCTGCGGGTCGGTATTGAGCGGTGCATCCACGGCGAAGTCGAGGCGGCCGGCGGCCAGTTCCTTGGTGGTTTCACGGCGCTTGGAGAGAAAACTCTCGATCGCCACGGTGGGTGCCAGGCGACGCAGACGCTGGAACAGCAGCGGCAGAATCACGCCTTCGGTGAGGTCGGTCATGCTGATGCGGTAGGTCTTGACGGCCTGCAACGGGTTGAAGATCCGGCTTTCCTGCACCGACACCCGCAGCAGCGACAAGGCGTTGCGCACCGGACCGATGATGTTCTGGGCCATGGGTGTCGGCACCATTCCTTGGGCGGTGCGCACGAAGAGCGGGTCGTTGAAGGTCTCCCGCAGACGCGCCAGGGCATTGGACACGGCCGGTTGGGTGATGCCGACGATTTGCCCGGCGCGGGTCAGGTTGGCTTCGGTGTAGATCGCATCGAAGACAATGAAAAGGTTGAGGTCGACCTTGCTCAGATTCATGGCGCTGCACTCTTATTCTTGGGCTTGTTGTGAGGTGCCGGGTGGCGATGAGAATCAGTGAAACATATATCGGTGATGAATGTTAATACACGCCGAGAATAGGTTAGGTAAATTTTCGTAGCTGAACTAGCATCGATTTCATGACCTAAAACAACCTCTGCCAAGAAGGTGCTGCTCATGGATTTTGCCTATTCCCCCAAGGTTCAGGAACTGCGTGAACGCGTCACAGCGTTCATGGATGCCTACGTCTACCCGGCCGAAGCAGTGTTCGAGCGGCAAGTGGCCGAAGGCGACCGCTGGCAACCCACGGCCATCATGGAAGAGCTCAAGGCCAAGGCCAAGGCAGAAGGCCTGTGGAACTTGTTTCTGCCTGAATCCGAACGGGGAGCCGGCCTGACCAATCTGGAATACGCGCCGCTGGCAGAGATCATGGGGCGCTCGTTGCTGGGGCCGGAGCCGTTCAATTGCTCGGCGCCGGACACCGGCAACATGGAAGTGCTGGTGCGCTACGCCAATGAAGAACAAAAGCAACGTTGGCTCGAGCCACTGCTGCGCGGCGAGATTCGCTCGGCTTTTGCCATGACCGAGCCGGACGTTGCCTCCTCGGACGCCACCAACATGGCCGCCCGTGCCGAGCGCGACGGCGACCAGTGGGTCATCAATGGCAAGAAGTGGTGGACCTCAGGGGCCTGCGACCCGCGCTGCAAAATCCTGATCTTCATGGGCCTGAGCAACCCTGATGCGCCACGCCATGCCCAGCACTCGATGATCCTGGTGCCGGTGGACACCCCGGGGGTCAAGATCGTCCGGCCGCTGCCGGTGTTCGGTTACGACGATGCGCCTCACGGGCATGCCGAAGTGCTGTTCGAGAACGTGCGGGTGCCGTATGAAAACGTCCTGTTGGGTGATGGACGCGGCTTTGAAATTGCCCAGGGTCGCCTCGGCCCGGGCCGGATTCATCACTGCATGCGTTCCATCGGCATGGCCGAGCGCGCATTGGAGTTGATGTGCAAGCGTGCCGTCAGCCGCACGGCCTTCGGCCAGCCGTTGGCGCGCCTGGGCGGTAATATCGACAAGATTGCCGACTCGCGGATGGAAATCGACATGGCGCGCCTGCTGACATTGAAGGCGGCGTACATGATGGACACGGTCGGCAATAAAGTGGCGAAGAGCGAAATCGCCCAGATCAAGGTCGTCGCACCGAACGTGGCCTTGAAGGTCATCGACCGGGCGATCCAGATCCACGGTGGCGCCGGGGTTTCCAACGATTTCCCACTGGCCTACATGTACGCCATGCAACGCACCCTGCGCCTGGCCGACGGCCCGGATGAAGTCCACCGCGCCGCCATTGGCAAGTTCGAGATCGGCAAGTACGTGCCAAAAGAAATGCTGCGTAGCAAGGGCTAGGATCTGGCCCACCCCTTCAAGTCTAAACATACAAGCAAGCTTTGCCCCCACAGGCTAATCCTGTGGGGGCGAGTCCGCTTACTCCTTGACGCTCATGTACTCCTCGGCCCAACGGATGTAGTCCTCGGGCTGGGTGTAGGTGTGTGTCAGTTCGGTGGCGCTCAGGTCCGAAGCCTGGGTGAAGAGCTGCCGTTGTTCGCGAAGGCTGTCGTAGGTCGCCTTGATCGCGGCGAAATAGGCGCCGTGGCCGTCGATGGTCACGCGTACGCCCAACTCGGCCAGGCGCTTGTCGTCGCGCAGCAGTGGGTTGCCATAAGTGACAAGCATCAGCGGCACCGTCAGGTTTTCGCTGATCTTCTCCAGATGATCGAAGTCTTGCACCCCCACCATGCAAATACCGTCTGCCCCGGCACGCTCATATTGGTGGGTACGGCTGATGATTTCCTGGACCGGCAAGATCCCCGCGTTGGTCCGGGCGATGATCGCCATTTCCGGATCGACTCGCGCCTCCAGTGCCGCACGAATCTTGCCGACGCCTTCGGCTACGCCGATCAGGTCGGTGGATTTACGCCCGAACTGGGCCGGCAGCAAGGTGTCCTCGATGGTCAGCGCCGCGATGCCGGCCCGTTCCAGTTCGACGATGGTGCGCATCACGTTCAGGGCATTGCCGTAGCCGTGGTCGGCGTCGGCAATGACCGGCAGTTGGGCCACACGACCGATGCGGGTGGCCTGTTCGGCAAATTCGCTGAGGGTGATCAGGGCGAAGTCCGGCGCGCCCAATACTTGCAACGACGCCACCGAGCCTCCCAGGATGCCTACTTCAAAGCCCAGGTCGGCGGCGATGCGCGCCGACATCGGGTCGAACACCGAGGCGGTGTGGTAGCAGGTATTGGAAGCCAGCAGTTGGCGAAAGCTACGACGCAAATCTTGATGGGAAAGCCTGGACATATGAGTTCCACCAATGGAATGGAAAGGCTTGAGCAAAAGTGTCAACGCCGAAAGAACCAAAGGCTATCACGTGGCAGGCGCAAAGATGATGACGAATGTGTGTGGGCGATGCGGTCACGGCATCGAAAAAAGGCTGCAAACCCGGAAGGTCTGCAGCCGGGCCAAAAAGCCCATTTCAAACTATTCAGTCTTCGGTCGGTAGGCTCCAGAATTGCTTGATCTCATGGATGTTTCCGACGTTGAAGCGCGTCGGGAATCCGGGGAGCGTGCAGTGGATTTCGTTCGTCAGTTGCATTGCGGTATCGACCACATGGGTGCCTGCCCGCAGCAATGGGGTTTCATCCCAGTCTTTCATCAGGTTGTTCAAGGTTCCTCCTTTCTTCAGTTACTGGACAGCGAATGACTACCGGCATGGAGCAGTGACAGTGTCTCTGTAAACAGCGTGATCTCTTGCGCAGCTACGCCGGGGTAAAGGGGTATGTAATCTTTATCAAAGCACCATGCTTCGTCGATCTTGTCCAAGCGTTCGGGATGGACAAGCAGGCTGAGTGAGGCAGACATTGAGTTAGGGGCTATTTGTTTATGGATTTCCCGCAAGGCTGGCATGTACAAGACTTCTCCTGGGGCAAGTTTAAGCCTACGCTCCTTGCCCAGTCGGAGTTTTTTATCTTTTTGCAGCGGTAGATCTTCAAGTAGTTCGCGTACAAGGGTGGTGTAGCCATCGCCACTGTAGCCGACTGCATAAATATCAAAGTCGTGGCTGTGGTTCAGGTCATAGATGAATGTTTCACTTTCATCATGGGTTTTTACCGGTGACCAGAACCCCAGGCGAAGGGTGAATGAATCATTCTTGTGCAGCACAAAACCATAGGCGTTATAGAGGCTGTTGCGTGTACTGAAACCGTCTCGCTGGAGGGTGGTATAAAGATGATCGCTCAATAGACAACGGTTTTTGGCCAGTTGGCGCAAGTCTGCAATGATCCTGGTGTTGTCTCGTTGCAGGTCATAAGTGTTCAGTCGCTCGACAAACGTTTCCAGGTTCATGCCGCCTGCTCCAATGAATGGAGCAAGTTGTCCAGGCGCGCACTCCCGAGTTTTTTCAGCAGTGGAGCGTAATTCAGCGCGTTTTGCGGGTCAGCCCGATAAAGCATCTGGAAGGCTTTCCACGCCACGGCAGGGTGATAGTGGTAGATCAGCTCCCCGGCAACTCTGACACCGTTCGGGTCCTGGATCGTTTCGAGTAATTCGAGGCTCACCAGGTACCGGGCGGCACTGTTGTCGTGAGGCAACCAGGCTGTTTTGCGCAATGAGACAGGATCAAATACGCTGATGTCCGCACTGCGATCGGGGAAGTTAATTCTGCCAATCAATGCAGGTTGTTTTTCGCCCCTTTGAGAATAGTCGAATAAGGTTCGATTGCCATCAATGATCAGCGGATTGCAGTTGTCGATGATCGAGGTGTCGGTTTTTTCAAGTTGATGCGCGTTGAGGGTGTATAGCTGGATTTCGAAAGGCTGATCAAGTGCGAATAGAATGCTTTGGCCGGGCACCGAGTACAGTTGCGAAGACGCAGTATTAGATGCAGGTGCCTTGATACTGATATTACCAACGCTCGTGCAATGCAGCGTGATGGTGCCGGTGTGCGGGTTGGTCATGTTCATGATGGCGGCGCGTCGAGACTGTGCCGTGGTAACGGTGTGTTGAACATCCAGATCGGCGATCAATTGTTTGATTTGCGCGGTCATGTCTAATGTCTTGATTTTCTCCGCTATGTGTTCGAGCGGTAATCGTGTAGCAATCAGATGCTTGATCATGAACAGTGTCGTTACAGTGGGTCGGTGTGCGAAAGTATGGGTCTCGAGTAGGTGGGTGGCAATTATGTAATTGTGGAGAGGTATTGCTGATCAACGACATGCTTGTGTATTGGATATATCCAAGAACGGGCGATACCGAGGCTACGCCGCCACTGCTTGTTGCCCCTGCCTGGGCAATGTCACGGCGCGCACCGTATCACCCGGTTGCACTTGCAGGCGTTTGGCAGTGAGGCGATCGACGAGCAGCTTGTGGCCATGCTGGTGCGCGCGAGCGCTGGTGACGCGGCAGTTTTCCAGACGCTGATTGTGAATCAGCCAGACCGGTGCCTGTTCGTCGGGGGTGCCAATGACCAGGGTCAGCGTCTGGCTGTCGCGTACGGTGCGGATCTTCGACACCGGCGCCTCGATCACCGGGCCGCCGTCAAAGATGTCGATGTAGCCCTTATGGCTGAAACCTTCAGCACTGAGAATCTTCAGAGCCGGCTCGGTGTTCGGGTGAGCCTTGCCGATCACCGCTTGGGCCTGCTCGGTGAGCAGGCAGGTGTACAGCGGCTGGCGTGGCATCAGTTCGGCGATGAACGACTTGTTACCCATGCTGGACAGCTGATCGGCGTAGCTGAAATCCTTCTTGAAAAAATGCCGTCCCAGGCTGTCCCAGAACGGCGAACAGCCTCGTTCGTCGGCATGGCCCCGCAGTTCGGCGATCAGTTTTTCGCCGAACAGGTGGGGGAATTCGGCCACGAACAGCAGGCGCGCCAGGGACAGCAGGCGTCCGTTGTGGCCGGACCGGTGCTTGGGGTGCAGGAACAACGAGCAAATTTCCGATTGCCCGGACATCTCGTTGTTGAGGAACAGGGTCGGGATCTGCCGCTGGATCCCCAGCTCCGGTGCCGAGCTGACCGTCAGCCCGACCCGATAGTTGTACCAGGGCTCGCGCAGCCCGACCGCGCCGGTCAGGGCACTGATGCCCACCACCTGCCGATCATCATCTTCGAGCACGAACAGGTAATCGGCGTCGGCACGTTCGACTTGCCCGGCAAAGGTCCGTTGGGCCCAGCGAATGCGGTGGGCCAGGCGTTCTTCGTTGGCCGGCAGGCTGGTGAGGCCGGGGCCTGCGCAACGGGCCAGGTCCAGCAGTGCTGGCAGATCGCTAATGGCGACCGGACGGACAATCATGATGCAGCTCCTTCATCGCATCGATCCAGGCGCCGATGGGGGCTAAGGGATCGAGTGAGGTTCATAGGGCAACTACCCGGATCCGCTCACCATCCATGACGTCCAGGGCGGCCAGCATGCCGGGCGACAGGGTCACGGGACCCTCGGCGTTGACGTCCAGCTCGGCGACGATGGCCCGGTAGTTTCCAAGGCAGTCGTTGCTCACAAGGTAACGGCCTCTCGCATCGATCTGCCGGCTTTGCCGGGCCGTGGCGCTCCGACTTTGCGTAATGGTGCGGATGTTGGCGATACGGGCATGCAAGGTCGGCCCACCGTCGAAGATGTCGACATAGCTGTTGGTCTCGAAACCCTCGCGCGCCAGGATGTCGAAGGCTTCCTGCCCGTCGGGATGCACCCGGCCGATACAGGCCTGGGCCGCTGGCGGCAGCATGGGGACGTAGATGGGGTATTGTGGCATCAGCTCGGCAAGAAAGGTCCGGCTCTGCAAGCCGCACAACCGTTCGGCTTCGGCGTAGGGCAGGTCGAAGAAATGCTGGCCGATGGCGTCCCAGAAGGGCGATTGACCGTCCTCGCTGCTAAACCCGACGATTTCGGTAATGACCGATTTGGCAAAGCGCTGGGGATGGGCGGCGATGAACATCAGCCGGGCCCGGGACAGTAGCTCCGACTCCGGCGTGCGCACCCGCTCGGCGTCGATGTGGAAGCCACGCAGCAGCGTCTGCCCGTTGAGGTCCTGGCACAGCGAGAGCGCAGGCACGCCGTGCTGGATGTTCAGCTCCCGGGATTCGCTGGAAAACGGCCGGTTGCGCAGGCTGTAGAACGGTTCGTTGCAACCGGTGCTGGAGAGAACTTCCGAACAACCGACCAGGCGCCCGGATTCCAGGTCCTCCAGGACAAAAAAATAATTCTCCGCGCCAGGGCCCTGCACATCGGCCTCGAACGAGGTGCACGAGTCGAGGATCTTTTCCTCCAGGCGCGCGGTATCGTCCGGCAGCGACGTGACACCCACCAGGCTGTCACGCGCCAGTTGTTGCAGTTGCGGCAGATCGGTTAGCTGAACTGGACGTAAGGCCAGCATGGATTGCACTCCTGTTCCAGAGAGCCCGGTGACAGGCACCGGGCTTGACGATCACTGTCGATGTCCACGCGCTGTCACCACGGTTGGCTGAATCCTTTGGCCGCCGGTCCTCACTGACCGGCCGGGTCGGGCACGGCGCTAGGGTTGCCGAATTTGTTGAGCACACACAGATAGACCACGCCCGCGGCGATCCAGATCAGGCCGAGCTTCTGCGCAGCCACGCCCATGTTGTACATGATGGCCGTGACGATCACGAAGCCGATCAGCGGGCAGATCAAGTGGCGAATCAGTTGACCGGACTGCTGGCGGCGCCAGTAGTGGTTGATGACGGTGATGTGCAGCAGCATGAAGCCGCTCAGGGCGCCGAAGTTGACCAGCGAGGTGAGGGTGTCCACGGCGTCGATGAACAGGTAGCAGATCAACAGCGACAGCACCGCCACCAGGTAGATGCTCAGGTACGGGGTGTTGTGTTTCGGGTGGACCTTGGCCAGCACCTTGGGCAACTGGCCGTCCCGGGCCATGCCGAACAACAGGCGCGACACCGCCGCCTGCGAAGTGATCGCCACGGCCACGCCCCAGGCCAGGGCCGTGGCAACCGCGGTCAAGGTGGCCAGCCAACTGCCGGCTGCCAGCTCGGCGATTTCATAGAATGCGGTGTCGGCGGACTTGAAACCCATGCCAGCGGCCAGGTCCGTGGCGATCCAGGTCTGCACCACGAAGATCGCCCCCATCACCAGCAGAGTCACCAGGGCTGCCTTGCCGACGCTGCGGCCCGGGTCGCCCTTGATCTCTTCGGCCAGGGTGGAAATGGCGTCGAAGCCCAGGAACGACAAAACCGCGATGGACACAGCTTGCATCAGCAAGGCGAAGTTGAAGTGTTCCGGGCTGTACAGTGGCGCGAGGGTCAGTTGGCCGTTACCGGCCCCACTGTGCAGGGCGTTCCAGGCGTAAAACAGGAAAATCCCCAGTACCATCAGTTGTGCCAGCAGGAAGATGATGTTCATCCGCGCGGTGAAGGTGATGCCCCGCAGGTTGACGAATGTCGCGCTCACCAGGAAGGCCAGGATGAAACCGACCTTGGGAATGTCCGGGTACAAATGGTTCAGCGCCATGGCGGCGTAGACATAGAGCAGCGGCGGGATCAGCAGGTAGTCCAGCAGCATCAGCCAGCCGGCGATGAACCCGACGTGTGGGTTAAGGCCCCGTTGCGCGTAGGAATAGACCGAACCTGCCACCGGAAAGGCCCGGGCCATGCTGCCGTAGCTCAAGGCAGTAAACAGCATCGCCACCATGCCGATGATGTACGCCAGCGGCACCATCCCCGGTGCTTCGGCGTTGACATAGCCATACACGCCGAACGGGGCGATGGGGATCATGAAAATCATCCCGTATACCACCAGGTCTGTCAGCGACAGGCCGCGTTTCAATTCCTGTTTGTAGCCAAATGCCTCAATGCTCATGCGCCGTATTCCTTTTCAGCTGTGTGGGTTGCTCTTGCTTGCTGTCTGTCGCTGGAAACTTGCCGCTGCCGCGCTACAACAGAGGCGCCAGGTAGGCGCTCCAGGTCCGCACCGCTTCGGGGCTACGAAGTTGATCGTTGCGCACTTCGATCAACACCGAATCCAGGCCGCGGCCATCGCCGTGCACCGGGACCGTCATGTCGGTCAGGGGATTGATCTTGTAGGGCTGGTTGCCCGCTGCTCGTAGCGAATGCCGGCCCAGCCCGTCGACGATGTGCTGGGCGTATTCCTTGGCTTCGCCGAACAGCACGCCCGCTTCAAGGGCGCGCGGCTGGCCGTAGAACACCGGGGTGAAACTGTGGATGCCCACCACGCGCACCGGCCGGTTGGCGGCTAGGCGCTGGTCGATCAACGCCCGCAACCGATCATGGAAGGGATGAAACAGACGCTGCTGGCGATATTCGCGAGTGGCTTCGTCCAGGGCATGGTTACCCGGAACCTGGTAGATCTCGCTCTGGGCCGGAATGCTGTCGGGGACGTGCAACGGGCGATTGAGGTCGATCAACAACCGTGAGTAATTGGCCGACAGCAAGGTTGCGCCGAGGGTTTCGGACAGGCGTTCGGCCAAGGCGAGTGCGCCGATGTCCCAGGCAATGTGTTCCTGGGAGGCCGTTTCATCCAGCCCCAGGCCGTTCAGCGCATCGGGAATGAAACGGCTGGCGTGTTCGCAGACCAGCACCACCGGGTGTTCGGACGCCTCCCGGGTCAGTTGATAGGGTGGCCTGGTGTAGAGGCCCGATTCAGCACATTCAATAGATTCGTGCATAGTGCTCACAACGCTCGGCAGGTGACAGCGCCTCGGTCAAGGCCAGCTCCTGGGCCTTCAAGGCGAAGTAGGTTTCGACCAACGGGCCGGGTAGGGTCTCGAGCAACGCCCCGCTGTGGCGCAGGCAATCCAGTGCCTGGGCCAGGGTTGTCGGCAGGGCGATAATGCCACGGGCGCGCCGTTGTGCTTCATCCAGCTCATCGGGTATTTCATCGGTGACAGCGTTCAATGCCAGCCGTTGCTGGATGCCCAGTCGCCCGGCAATCAACAGCGCCGCCATCGCCAGGTGCGCAGAGGCGGTGGCATCCATGGCGCGGAACTCCAGGTTGTACTGGTTCGCCAGCGGCTTGCCGCTCAGGCTCACGGTCGGGCAGATGCGCAGCGCCGCTTCGCGGTTGCGCTGTCCCAGGCACGCATAGGACGCGCTCCAGTGATGAGGTTGCAGGCGCTCGTAGGACACCGGCGTCGGCGCGGTCAGCGCGCACAGCGCCGGCAGATAATGCAGCACGCCCGCGGCCCAATGCTGGCCTAGGCTGGACAAACCGTTGCTGCTGGCGGCGTCATGCAGCACCGGGTCCGCGCTCAGGTCTTGCAGGCTCAGGTGCAAATGCACGCCGTTGCACACGGCATGTTCCGAGGCCTTGGGGGCGAAACTCACGTCCAGGCCCAATTGCCGGGCGATCTCGCGGGTGATTTCCCGTACGTTCACGGCCCGGTCGGCGGCGGCTACGCCCAAGGTCGGGCGGCAGGTGATTTCGTATTGATGCTGGCCATATTCCGGCAGGAACATTTCCGGCTCGACACCGCCGGCCCGCAGGGCGCTGAGCAACCATCCGGCGAATTCGGCCTGCTGGCGCTGGGCCTGGAGGCTGAAGGCCGGGCGATCAGGCTGCGCCGGCGTGGCAACCAGGTTGAATTCATGCTCGAACGCGGCGAAAACCTGCAAACCCAGATCGGCGCGATAACGCTCCACTTCGTCCTGCAACAGCGTGCGCGGACAGGCGCTCCAGGGCCGGCCGTCGGTCTCGCGCACGTCGCAATGGATGAAGTCCAGGACGGGCGCCTGGGCGTCAGGGCCATTGTTGACGGTCACTCGGCTGGACAGGTCCGGCACCAGCCGCAGGTCGCCATATGCGCCCCAAGGGTTGGCCGATGCGATGATGTCCTGGGGCGTCAGCGCGCTGTTGGCTGGCACCCAACCACAACCGGCGGTGACGTAGTGGGGCAATTCATCACTGGCAAACGAGCGCCCACGGGTCACGCCGATCAGGTCGGTGGTCACCAGGGTCGTGATGGGCAACGGGGCGAGGATGGCGGCAGGATCGAGACGGCTCACGGCTGCATCTCCTGCAAACGCGCGAGCACGGTGTCGGTATCGCTGATCCAGCAATAGCCCTTGATCGCGTTCAGGCACGCCAGGTGCCGTTGTTCGGTGTAGGTGGCGCAGGCATCTTCCACCAGCGTGACCAGGTAGCCGCGATCGGCGGCGTCGCGCACGGCCATGTCGACGCATTGGTCGGTGACGATGCCCGCGACGATCAAGTGGCGGGTCTGCAGGTTGCGCAGCACGTAGTCGATGTTGGTGGAATTGAAGACCCCTGAGGAGGTCTTGGGCAGCACGATTTCGTTTTCCAGCGGCGCCAGTTCGGCAATGATCTGCGCCTCGGGGCTGCCTTTGGGCAGGTGCATGTCCGACAGCTTGTGGTCCAGGGATCGGTCGCGGCCATCGGCGGTGAGGCTTTCGATGTGGGTGTGCAACACGTTGTGCTGCGCTTCGCGCATCGCGTTGAGCAAGCGCTGCTGGTTGGGGATGACCTGCTGGCGGGCCCGCTGGATGAAATACTCGGCCTCGCGGGTGTGCAGGTGGGCATCGAATTGCGGTTCCAGCCAGGCGCGTTGCATGTCCACCAGCAGCAAGGCGGTGTGCTGGCAGGTGAACGGCAAATCCCGGGGCGAGCAGTGGGGGAGCGAGAACATCCTTATTTTTCCTCCAACAGGTGCGTGTTGAATTCCGTGCGCAAGGCGTCGATACCTTCCAGGCGTTCGGCCAGCTCAGGGCATTGCGGGGTCAGACAGGCAATCAGCGCCTCGACTTGGGCCAGCGCCGGCACCAGGCTGTCGAAGGCCGAGATCGATTCCACCGGGGCGCTGATGATCAGGTCGGCCAGCTCGCGCAACGGCGAAGCGTAGACGTCGCTGAACAGGACGACGCGGGCGTGGCGCTCCTTGGCCGCGCTGGCCACGCGCAGGGCCTGGGCCTGGTAGCGACGGTAATCGAAGATCAGTACCACGTCCTGGCGCTGTACGTCGAACAGCCGGTCAGGCAGTTGGGCGTTGTCTTCCAGGGTAAAACAGCCGGCGCGCAACAGACGCAAGTGGTTGAGCAGGTAGTGGGCCAGGAAGCTGCTGAAGCGCCCGCCAAAGCAATGCACCTGATGGCGGCTGTCGAGCAACCACTGCACGAGAATGCGCACGTCTTCGGGTTGGGTCAGGGCCTGGGTGTTGATGAGGTTGCGTTGACTGGCGGCCAGGTACTGGCTCCAGGTATCGCCTTGCTGCAATTTGGCCCGCGGTTTCAACAGGGTGCGAGGGGAGCGCAGGCGATGGTCCATGTCACTGAGCAGTGCATCCTGGAATTCGGCGTAACCGCCAAACCCGAGTTTTTTCACCAGCCGCACGATGGTCGGATCGCTGACGCCGGCATGGTCTGCCAGGCGTGACATCGGGCCGAGGCCGTTGCGTGGATAGTGATCGAGCAGGGCACGTACGACCTTGCGTTCCGACGGCGTCAAAACCAGGCCGGGATCGGTGATCAGGTCTCTGAGAGTTGGCATCCGTGCTCCTTGCCAGGATGGGTGTTGAATTTCTTTCATAACTTCTGAAAACAGTATTTATGTAGCTGGTGCTACATGTCCAGTGGTTTTTACGTTCCGTTTAACATGCGCCAATATTGTGCGAAACCCTTGTAGGAGTTGGTCCCGGCTAGGTAGCGCTGGTATGTCAGTCGATGCTTCTAGCGATGTCGGACATAACGTCTTTTTGTCTCACTTATTTGATTTCGTATAAGGTGCTGTACAACTAAAAGCGTGAATATCCCGTCCATGCGACCCTTTCGATTGCCTGAGAATCCAGTGTGCAAGCCACTCGTCTGACCTTGATCTGCCACGCCCGCACCGCCGCCCAGAAGCAGGCGCGTTTTGGCCTGGACGAACCGCTGGACACCGACTGGCTGGCACGCCGCGCGCAGATCGACCACCACTACCGAAATGTCCGGCAACTGCTATGCGGGCCGGAACTGCGCACGCGCCAGACCGCTGCTCTGTTCGGCGACGAGCCCGAGCAGGATCTGGCCCTGGCCGATTGCGATCTGGGACGTTGGCGAGGGTTGTCCATCGATGAATTGCTCCAGGCTGAACCGCAAGCCCTGCAGAGTTGGCTCGATGATGCCGAGGCGGCTCCCCATGGTGGTGAATCTGTCGCCCAGTTGTGTCGCCGTGTCGGCGATTGGCTGTCCCGCCTGGAAACCCGGCCAGGACATCTGCTGGCCGTGACCCACCCCTTCGTGATCCGCGCAGCCCTGGTAAATGTCTTGGGTTGCCCGGCCGCCACATTCAACCGGATCGACATTGAACCGTTGTCCACCCTCCAGTTGTGTTTCAACGGCGTATGGCGATTGCGCACCCAAGGACCTGGCCAGGAGTCGCCGCGATGAAGACGTTGTCAGTCATTGGCATTGGGGCCGGCGATCCGGATCACTTGACGATGCAGGCAGTGAAAGCCTTGAACCGCTTGGACGTGGTCTTCCTCATGGACAAGGGCCCGGCCAAGGACAAACTGTTGGACCTGCGGCGTGAAATTTGTCGGCGCTACATCGTTGATCGCACCTACCGCTTCGTCGAAGCCTACAGCCCGGAGCGCCAACGCGGCGACCTGGACTACAAGGACAGCGTCGAGGCGTTGAACCGCGCTAAACAGGCCACCTTCGAACGCTTGATCAATGAAGAACTGTCCGACGGGCAGCAGGGTGGTTTTCTGGTGTGGGGCGATCCGGCGTTGTACGACAGCACCGTGCGCATCCTGCAGGCGATCCTCGACGCGGGCCGCTGCGCCTTCGAATTCGAGGTGATCCCTGGCATCACCAGCGTCCAGGCCCTGGCCGCCCGGCATAAAGTGCCGTTGAACAGCATTGGCGGTTCGTTGGAAATCACCACCGGACGCCGGTTGGCGGCGGGGCAGGTGGGCGACGCTGCGAGTGTGGTGGTGATGCTCGATGCCGAGGACGCCTATCGCCAGGTGAGTGATCCCGATACCTGCATCTACTGGGGAGCCTACGTGGGGACGCCGGATGAAATCCTTATTGCCGGCCGATTGGGGGACGTGGCCGATGACATCGAACGCACCCGCAAGGCTGCGCGAAAGGCGAATGGGTGGATCATGGATACGTATTTGTTGCGCAAGCCTTGATCAAGGTAGGTGCCAGCGAAGCCACGGGTGGAGAGAGGGTATGTGGGAGCAAGG
The DNA here is from genome assembly GCF_963970585.1 of Pseudomonas sp. RL_105y_Pfl2_101. Classification (NCBI taxonomy): domain Bacteria; kingdom Pseudomonadati; phylum Pseudomonadota; class Gammaproteobacteria; order Pseudomonadales; family Pseudomonadaceae; genus Pseudomonas; species Pseudomonas sp. RL_105y_Pfl2_101. The sequence goes on along the minus strand of NZ_CAXAPG010000013.1, from coordinate 91,853 downwards.
CTTGCCCGCGATACAGGCGATGCGGTCTTTCAGCCATCGAGGCGCTCGTTTCGCGAGCAAGCTTTGCCCCCACAGAAATCCCCTCGCCACAGCAGCGTTCGACAGTCCTATGGCCTGAGGCCTGGTTTCACCCCCGCCCAAACCGCTCCCGATACACCGACGGCGCCAACCCCACGACGCTGCGAAACGCCACACGAAAGCTTTCCACCGAGCGGTAGCCACACAGTTGCGCGATGTTGTCGGTATTGTCCCCGGTGCTTTCCAGCAATTCGCGGGCCCGGGCCAGGCGTTCATGTTGCAGCCAAGTCTTGGGTGATACGCCGCAAGCCTGGGTGAAATGGCGCAGGAAGGTGCGTTCGCTCATGGCCGCCTGGCTGGCCAGTTCGCGCACGCCGAGGGGTTCGTGCAGGCGTTCGCGGGCCCATTGCATGACACTCGACAGGTCGCTACGTGGCGTACGGCTGACCGGCCAGGGAATGAACTGCGCCTGGCCGCCCGTACGTTGCGGCGACATCACCAACCGACGTGCCACGGAGTTGGCGACCTGCACGCCATAGTCTCGTGCCACCAGGTGCAGGCAGGCATCGATACCGGCGGCGCTGCCTGCCGAGGTGATGACCTGTCCTGAATCCACGTACAGCACATCCGGGTCTACCCGCACGGCGGGAAAGCTTGCGGCCAGTTCGTCGGTGTAGCGCCAATGAGTCGTGGCGCCGAGGCCATCGAGCAGACCGGCGGCGGCGAGTACGAAGGCACCGGAGCAGATCGACAACAGGCGCGCACCACGGGCGTGGGCCCTGCGCAGTGCTTTGAGTAACGCCGGGGACGGTGGCGCGCTGCGGTCGCGCCAGCCGGGCACGACAATGGTCTGGGCGGTTTCGAGCAGGTCCATGCCGCCATCGGTCAATACCTGGAAGCCGCCCATGGCACGCATCGGGCCGTCATCGACCGCGACGATCCGATGCGCGTACCAGGGAAAATCGAATTCCGGCCGCTCCAATCCGAAGATCTCGACGGCGACACCGAATTCGAAGGTGCACAGGCCGTCGTAGGCGAGGATCGCGACCAGACCAGGGTTAAGCTGCATTTGGCGGAAAAATCCCACAGAGTGTCTTGTGCGCCACTGTAGCGACAAGCACCCGGCGGATAAAGTCTCTTCACGCCTTATCTACCCTGGAGTACACGCCCATGACCAGCCCGGTTCGCGAAGTGCCTGCTGCCCCCTCCGATATCGCCCTGCAGCATTTCAGTCGACGCCTGACATTCGAAACCGATTGTTCCGACGTTCACGCCAGCCAACAGGCCGGCAACATCGATTTTGTGCTGGTGGATGTACGCGGACCGCTGGCCTACGCACGCGGCCATGTACCCGGGGCGATCAACCTGCCAACCCGCACACTCACCGCCCAGGCACTGGCCGCCTATGCCCAGAGCACCCTGTTCGTGGTGTATTGCGCCGGCCCGCATTGCAATGGCGCGAACAAGGCAGCAGTGCGCCTGGCAACGTTGGGGTACCCGGTCAAGGAAATGATCGGCGGTGTCATGGGCTGGCTCGATGAAGGTTTTCGCCTGAGCGGCACAGTGGAACGCATGGCGGACGAGGCGATCAGTTGCGACTGCTGAGACAGCTTTTTGTGAGGGCGAGCTTGCTCCCGCTGGGCGCTGTAGGAGCTGGCGAAGCCTGCGATCTTTTGATCTTTTGATCTTTCGCTTGGGGCTCAGTGGCTGGGGAGAGATCGCAGCCTCGTTGCACTCGACAGCTCCTACACAGCGCCTTGCCTAGTCATTCGGAGGTTCTATGCAACGCATCGACCATACCCTGCCATGGAGCCACCTGGGCACCGAGCGCCGGCTCAGTGTGTTTCGTTACGGCCATGGCCCGCGTAAGGCTTATATCCAGGCGAGCCTGCACGCCGACGAACTGCCGGGCATGCGTACGGCCTGGGAGCTGAAGCAGCGGCTCAACGACCTTGAGGCGCAAGGCCTGCTCAAAGGGGGGATCGAGCTGGTGCCGGTGGCCAATCCCATCGGCCTGGATCAACATCTGCAAAGCGCCCACATGGGGCGTTTCGAACTGGGCCGCGGCAAGAATTTCAACCGCTCTTTCGTGGAGCTCAGTGCGCCGGTGGCGCAACGCATCGGTGATCGTCTGGGTGACGACCCGGCTGCCAATATCACCTTGATCCGCCAGACCATGGCCCAGGTTCTCGACGACCTGCCGGCGCCGCCTTCGCAACTTGAAGCGCTGCATCGCCTGCTGCTGCGCCATGCCTGCGACGCCGACATCACTTTGGACCTGCATTGCGATTTCGAGGCTGCGATCCACTTGTATGCCTTGCCGCAACAGTGGCCGCAATGGCGCTCCCTGGCCGCACGCCTGAAGGCCGGGGTGGCGTTGCTCAGTGAAGATTCCGGTGGCAGTTCGTTCGACGAGTCCTGCTCTTCGCCCTGGTTGCGCCTGGCCAAAGCCTTTCCAGCGGCGGCGATCCCAGCGGCGAACCTGGCGACGACGCTGGAGCTGGGCAGCATGGGCGACACCCGCGTGGAACAGGCCCAGGCCAATTGTGAAGCCATACTCGGTTTTTTGGCCGAGCAGGGTTTTATCGCCGGGGACTGGCCATCCGCCCCCGCCGAGTGCTGCGAAGGCTTTCCGTTCGAAGGCACTCAATACCTGTTCGCGCCGCACCATGGCGTGGTGAGCTTTCTGCGTGAGGCTGGCGAATGGGTGGAGCGCGGCGATCCGCTGTTCGAGGTGGTTGATCCGTTGAATGATCGGGTCACCACCGTGCGGGCCGGCACCAGTGGCGTGCTGTTCGCCCTTGACCGCGGGCGCTACACCCAGCCGGGCATCTGGCAGGCAAAAGTCGCCGGGCGTGAGCCGATTCGTACGGGGAAATTGAGCAACGACTGATAAGTACTGTCTACCTCACCGCACGCTTCTTGTCGTGCGGCTACCGAACGATGGAGGAAGATTGATGTTTAAAGCGCTCGCCCTGTTTCTGTTGCTGGTCTCGTCCGGGTTGCAGGCTCAACCCTCGCTGCACACGGACTTGCCGCTCAACTACCTGGCCCAAGCCGATGAGCAAGCCAGGAACCGCCCGCTGGTGATCTTCCTGCACGGCGCCGGCAGCAACGAACAGGACCTGTTCGAGCTCAAGGACGAGCTGCCCCGGGATTACAACTACCTCTCGGTGCAGGCGCCAAAGAGCATGGAGCAGGACCGTTATCAGTGGTTCGCGAAAAAGGGCGAGGGTGCCTACGACGGTGATACCTCGGACTTGAAGGCCAGCGCTCAGGTGCTACTGGACTTCATCGACAAGGCACGGGCCAAGTACTCGACCGACGCGAGCAAGGTCTACCTGGTAGGGTTCAGTCAGGGCGCGATGATGAGCTACGAAGTTGCGTTGCGACACCCCGAAGCCGTCGGTGGTATTGCCGCGATGGGGGGACGGGTCCTGTCGGTGCTGCGGGCGGAACTGACCCCCGACGAGTCGCGCCGGACATTGGCGGTGTTCATCGGCCATGGCACGGCAGACCCGATCATTCCCTACCACGATGGCACCGATGCCAACAGCTTCCTGAAGACCCTGGCGCTGGAGCCGGAATTCCATGCCTACCCGGGCGTTGGCCACAGCATCAGCGCCTTGGAAGTACAGGACCTGCGGGCCTGGCTGGAGCGGCTCAATCCCTGACCACAATAAGTCCCTGTGGGAGCTTGCTCACGACAGTGGTGGGTCAGCTTTCATCAAAGTATTGCGGGGCGCTTATTTACCGCTGGCGATCTGTTTCACCAACGCTTCATGACCGGCCTTGTCGCTGGCCCGGGAGATGACCTGCACCACCGCCATGCGCGTGCCGGAGGCGCCCAGCAACGTGGTGTCGAGGGTTGGCCCGCCGCCCTGGGTCGCGCTGGTGTCGAGCTGACGCAGGCCCAGGCCGGTGCCTTTTTGGGTCAAGCTTTTTTCGCTGAGGATCTTGGCGTCCGGCAGGGCTTTGATGCGTTGGGCGGCGAAGTCGGCCATGGTGGTGTCGAGGAACGCACCATCGTTGTCCTTCACATTCGTACCGTTGACGATGGTGTTCTCAGCCGCAATCACCACGGTTTTGCTGGTGGCATTGCTGTACATCGTCCCTGTCACCCCAGCGGTGCCCTGGGCCACTTCACCGGCGGGTAACGGCGTCGCTGTGAAGCCCTTGGGCAAGGTGAAGGTGAACTTGCCGCCGAGCATCGACACCTTCTGCGCCAGTGCATCGCCGGCAGGTTTGGCCGGGGCCGCTTGGGCGGATACCACGACCAGGCTGGCGATGGCTCCCAGCAACAGGGAGGCGGCTTGTTTGCTCAGCAATGACATTGAAACGCTCCACAGATGGTCGTGCCTGGAGGCCGATCATCCCATGGACATCGCCCCGGACTCCAGCGCCAGTGCCGAAGAGGCTGTCATTTGGGTGAGCGGTGTGCGGCGTTGCAGGTGGTGCCCGCACCCGCAGGTGTCGGGTCAGCAGCAACATGACCATCGACACCGCGACGCCCGGTGCTGAACCTGATCAAGTTCGCCCGAGCAATTCGCCGCATACGTAAGGACACGCTCGATCACCGTAGGAGCCTGGCCGGAAGCACTCAGTCGGGTTCCACGTCCAATTGCAGGCTGTCATCGGCCAGGCGTTTGGCTCGCCGAACAATGCCGCTGATGCGTCGGCCTTCGGTATTGAATACCACGATCTGGGCCTTATCCAGATCCTTCGGCAGTGGCGGTCGCACGTGCAGCGTGAACCAGGGTGGTTCGCCGTCATCCAGGCGTTTGACGGCGTACTCGCAGTTGACACTTGTGGTATTGCGACCAAACATCGTGTCGAGAGCGTAATCAAGATGCGTGCTGTCGGCAGCAGGGTCGAGGAACATCGGCGGTCTCCTGGGTGGGTACGCACGGCTGATGTTCAAGTGATTCTTCCCGGAATGGAAAATTCCATTGGGTGATCTGTAGAGATTAGCCTCAACCTGTGGGAGCAAGACTTGCCCCCACAGATCGCTCCCTTCTCCACAAGTACCTGGGCGGCTGGTGATCAAAGGCCAGGCACGCCGTCTTTCCACGCTGACCAGTTTTTCACAATGTCCTGTACCAGCGGGTTGCCGGTGCGGAACAGGTTTTCCAGCGCAGGGACGAAGGCGCCCTGGTCGGCGTATTTGAGCAGGTTGTCCACTTCGTTGCCGCCGGGTTCGGGGCGGTCGAAGTCGGACCCGGCCCGCAGCACGGCCAGCCGGTTGATGTCTACCTGACCCTCGCGGCTGGCCCGTAGCAACGCCTCGTAGGTGGAATTGTCTTCCTGTTGAGTGGTGCAGTAGACACCTTTGTTGTCGGTGAGCAGGCGGGTCCAGACTTCGGCGCGCTCGCTCAGGCGCGTGCCGGAGAACCACGTGTTGCCGGCCACGGTGTCGCAGCGCGTCACCACCGGCGGCTGGTTGGCCGGCGCATACGGATACTTCAAGCGCCAGGCCGCCGATTCCTTGCTTTGTGCCAAGGTCACCTTCTGGCTGAGGGCAAAGGCCTTGGCTTGCAGGGCCGGGTTGAGCTCGAAGACTTCCGTTTTGTAGTCCAGCGGCGGCTTTTCATTCGGCCCTTTGGTGTTGATGCCCAGGTAGCCGGTGGGCCAATCCTTGGGCACATCCCGCGAATCTAGCTCCCATTGGGTGCCGAACTCCACCAGGTAATGGGCCCAGGCGGTTGTGCCAAGCGTGCCGTGGTGCGGGTTGATGCCGGCGATCCCGGCCACCAGGAAATAGCTTTTACGCAGGTCGACGGTGGGGGAGAGGGCCAGGGCCAATGTCGAGGCTGCGGCGTTGGTCTGGCCCATGCCGGTGATCAGCAGGCAGACCCGTTCGGCATTGCAGCGAATCGTCGGGTACTCGGCGGACAGCCCTGGTACACGGATTTCATTCTTGAGTTCGAGGCGTTCAATCCAGTTCTGCGCCTCGGGGGCGAACATCGTGATCAACATGACTTTGGGTTGAAACGCCGGCGCGGCCCCGGCGGTCGAGCAGAGCAGGGCCGTGCAGGCCAGGCCGATTGAAATAGACAGGCGATTGATCATGTATTCGTGACCTCCATGGATTCGAAGTGGTGCTTCTACTGTTTGCTCAGAATTGATAGCCAACCCCGGCGTAGTATCCCCAGCCGTCGGAGCGGGCGCGGAAGTTGCCGTCGCCAAAGTTAAGCTCACTGCCGTCCTGCCAGTTACCGCCGTTGTGGAAGTAGCGGCCCACCAACGTAAAGCGCAGGTGCGTGAACGAATACAGCAAGACGTTGGTGGCGACTGTGGCGTTGGCGGTGCGGGCCGGGTTGTCCTTGTGCAGGTCCGAACCGAAATCGAAATTGGTGAAGCCGATGTACGTCAGCGAGGCGCCATTGCCGAACTGGCTGATCGGCACGATGTATTTGAGCTGGGCGCGGTAGCCGTCCCAGGAATATTCATTGCGGGCGCCATAGTTTTCCCATTGATAACGGCCATAGAAGTTGGCCGACAGGTTGACCCTTGAGTGGGTGTCGATGTCAGTGCCCAGGCCGCTGTACAAGGTGTTCGCGCGATTGGCGCTGTTGCTGCCGTGGTCGTAGATCCAGTCGAACGCCACATACCATTCCTTGAACGGACCGACGGCCAGGCTGCGGCCGGCCAGGTAGTCGATGGAAATACGCGGTTCGTGCTCCATGAACACCGGGGAACCGTGGTCCCACGCACCTTTGTCATGACTGTTGCCAATACTGAAAATCTTTGGAATGTCGACGTAGCCATAGAGCTCGAAGGGCCCTTTGCGTCCGAAATATTCATATTCCAGATAGATATCGTCGACCGGTTGTGGGCCGAAGCTGATGTCCTTGCTGCCGATGAGTGTCAGGTCCTGGTTGTACCAGTCCGATAGGTAGGCGCCCTTTTTTGAGGGGGTAGCCTCGGGACTGAGGGCTTCGCCCTGGGCGGACGCCTCGGTGGTTTGGGCTTGGGCCGTGGTGCTGAGTAGTCCGGTAACGGCGGTCAGTAGCAGGGCGACTGCCAATACGCCGGGTCTAGCGCGACACTGGGAAGTGCAGTGCATGGAAAGTCCTTGTTCGTGCGGGCCGAAGCCCGGGTTCCGTGGTTGAAAAAAACAGTCGATCCTCAGGGTATGATCGATTGCGCAAACGTTTGCAGATCCCATACCAATTTTCGCAGTGGCTTGAAATCCATGAGCTTCAGGGTTTTTTCCTGGCCTTCTGGTCAAGCTTGGTGCACCGAATATTTCACAGCGGTCTGAAGCAGCACCAAAGTGTTGCAGGGACGAATGTTCGGCACGACACTGAGTGGGTAACGTTGCTGATAGAATCGGCCATCTTGATTGACCAGAGGTATGCCCATGAGCGAGCCGATTCGTCTGACCCAGTACAGCCACGGCGCCGGCTGCGGCTGCAAGATTTCGCCCCAAGTGCTGGAAGTGATCCTGGCCGGCAGCGGTGCGCAGAACCTCGATCCCAAGCTGTGGGTTGGCAATGCTTCCCGGGACGATGCGGCGGTGTACGCCATCGACGAGGAACGCGGGGTGGTCTCGACCACCGATTTTTTCATGCCGATTGTCGATGATCCTTTCGATTTCGGTCGCATCGCCGCCACCAATGCCATCAGCGATATCTACGCCATGGGCGGTGATCCACTGATGGCCATCGCGATTCTTGGTTGGCCCGTCAACGTATTGGCCCCGGAAATTGCCCGTGACGTGATTCGCGGCGGTCGTTCCGTGTGCGATGAGGCCGGTATTCCACTGGCCGGCGGGCATTCGATCGACGCGCCTGAGCCGATTTTCGGCCTGGCGGTCACAGGCCTGGTGCAAAAGCGCCACATGAAACGCAACGATACGGCCACCGCCGGTTGCCATCTATACCTGACCAAACCCCTGGGCATCGGCATCCTCACCACGGCGGAAAAGAAGGGCAAGCTGCGCGCCGCCGACGTCGGCCTGGCCCGTGACTGGATGTGCACCCTCAACAAACCTGGCAGCCGCTTTGGCAAGCTCGACGGCGTGACAGCGATGACCGACGTCACCGGTTTCGGCCTGCTCGGGCACCTGGTGGAAATGGCCGACGGCAGCCAACTGACCGCGCGTATTCGCTATGACGCAGTGCCGCGTCTGCCGGGCGTCGAGTACTACCTCGACCTGGGGTGTGTGCCGGGCGGTACGCTGCGCAACTTCGACAGCTACGCCAGCAAGGTCGGTCGGGTCCAGGAACTGCACAAGCGCGTGCTGTGCGACCCGCAGACCAGCGGCGGGCTGCTGATTGCCGTCACCCCAGAAGGCGAGGGCGAGTTCCTGCGGGTGGCCGCTGAACTCGGGCTGGCGCTGGAACCTATCGGCGAACTGCTAGAGCGACAGAGTTACGCGGTCGAGGTGTCTTGATGAGCCATGACATCAGCGATTACCGCGGCATCTTCCTCACTGATCGGCCGATGATGGACACACGTGCCCCGGTTGAATTCATCAAGGGTGCTTTCCCCGGGGTGGTCAATTTGCCGTTGATGACCGACAGCGAACGGCAACGCGTCGGTACCTGCTACAAACAGCAGGGGCAGCAGGCCGCCATTGTCCTGGGGCATCAGCTGGTGTCAGGCGAAATCAAGGCCCAGCGCATCCAGGCCTGGGCCGAGTTCGCCAAGACTCATCCCGACGGTGTGCTGTATTGCTTTCGTGGCGGCTTGCGTTCGCAGATCGTCCAGCAATGGCTCAAGGACGAAGCGGGCATTGATTACCCCAGGGTCGGCGGTGGCTACAAGGCCATGCGCACGTTCTTGCTGGACGCTGTCGAGCAGGCGGTTGCCCAGTGCGACCTGGTGCTGCTGGGCGGCATGACCGGCACGGGCAAGACCGAAGCGCTGGGTCAACTGAGCAACAGCCTGGATTTGGAAGGTCATGCCAACCATCGCGGTTCCAGCTTCGGCAAGCGCGCCACGGGCCAGCCTTCCAATATCGATTTTGAAAACCGCCTGGCCGTGGACGTACTGAAAAAACGCGCCAGCGGCATCGAACAATTCGTGCTTGAAGATGAGAGCCGTGCGGTCGGCAGTTGTGCCTTGCCGCTGCCCTTGTACCAGCGCATGCAGCAGGTTCCGATGGTCTGGCTTGAAGACAGCCTGGAGCATCGGGTCGAGCGGATCCTGCAGGATTACGTCATCGGCCTGTGTGCGGAATTTGTCGCGGTACATGGCGACGAAGGTTTTTCACTGTTTTCCGAGCGGCTGCTGGCCAGCCTGGACAACATCCACAAGCGCCTGGGCGGTGACCGTCACCGGCGCCTGATGAGCATCCTGGAAACCGCCCTGGCCGAGCAGGCCAACAGCGGCGCCGTCGACTTGCATCGCGGTTGGATCGAAGGTTTGCTGCGTGAGTATTACGACCCGATGTACGTGTTCCAGCGGGAAAAGAAGGGGTTGCGGATCGAGTTTTCGGGGGAGCAGGCGGCAGTGTTGGAGTATCTACGTGAGCGGGCGGCCCGGGGCGGGTGACCACAGGTTTCATCTCCACTGTCAATCTCTGTGGAAGTGGGCTTGCGCGCCAAAGCGGTGGATCAGTTGGCGGGGATGTCGACTGTGCCATCGCCTTCGCACTCCCACAGGGAATACCGCCTGATCAGGTCGGACAGGTCTCCTGGCCATTATCCAAGCCTTGCTTGTAGTTCTGACTAGAGAGGCTGGCCTTGCCGTTGTGCCAGGTCAGGGTCAGCACGTACAGCGAATCAAAATCGCCTGACGCCCAGTCATCGGTAATGGTCTGCTTCTTGCCCACGGCCTCCCCGGCAACCTTGTTGATCAGTTCTGGCAGGTAGCCATGGGACCAGGCGGTATAGATGGTGGCGTTGTGGTACTTGTCGTGCAGCAGTTCGTCAGCCAGGTCGCTGGTGTCGTTGGCCGAATAATTGATGTTCACCGGCAACCCGAGCTTGATGGCACTGGGGCTGATGGTCATCAGTGGGCGAATATAGCTGTAGGAGTTGTCCAGCTCACCCTCTTCGACATTGCGGGTAGGGTCGGCCGCGAACACGTAGTCGGCCTTGCCGAATTTTTCCGGCAGCAGGGTGGCCAGTTCGATGGCGCGGTTGAGGCCCTGGCAGTTGAGCTGGCCCAGGCCTGCGGCGGGTTTCTCGGCGTGGCGCAGGAACACCAACGTCTGCACACCGTCGGCTGGCTGGGCGCGGCTGACGCTGGACTCCAGCGACAGCGCCAAGCCACAGACCACAAGCAGCGTCGGCAGCATCAGCCACGAACGGTGTTTGAGGTGTCTGGCAAATTTCAGTGGGTTCATCATCGAATAAATTGTCTTCAGCATGCTTGAGTCAGGCTGACAAACCCTGGCACCACGAAGCGGTGGGCCTCGGGTGTTTTCCCTGTCATTACGCCGCGTCGAATCCTCGAGGGCATTGCTCAGAGTCTCTTAAAGCCCTTTGGTTCGATCCTGGCTGGTCCCGGCGCACTGTAGCGACCTTCGTCAGGAGGTGGGACGAACGTTAACGACAGGATGTTGCGGATTTAAGAAGGGCCGATGTGAATTGCGTGACGGGCAGTGATGTCCTCCCGTACATCTTGGATTATCCTCGGGGTTTTCTTTATTTCCGAGCCGACCCCATGCCCAACCTGACCCCATTCCCCATCACCGAGAAATGGCCTGCCCAGTACCCGGAGTGGATCCAGCTCTACTCCCTGCCCACCCCCAACGGCGTGAAGGTCTCGATCATGCTGGAAGAGATCGGCCTGCCGTACGAGCCCCACAAAGTGGACTTCGCCAGCAACGACCAGCTATCGCCCGAGTTCCTTTCCCTGAACCCCAACAACAAGATCCCGGCGATTCTCGATCCCCATGGGCCGGGCGACCAGCCGTTGGCGTTGTTCGAGTCGGGGGCGATTCTGATTTACCTGGCGGACAAGAGCGGGCAGTTGCTGGCCCAGGAGTCGGCGGCGCGCTACGAGACGATCCAGTGGCTGATGTTCCAGATGGGCGGGATCGGGCCGATGTTCGGGCAGCTGGGGTTCTTCAACAAGTTTGCTGGCAAGGACTACGAGGACAAGCGGCCGCGCGATCGCTACGTCGAGGAAAGCAGGCGCCTGCTTAAGGTACTCGATGGGCGTCTGCAAGGGCGCGACTGGATCATGGGTGAGCGCTACACCATTGCCGATATCGCCACGTTCCCCTGGGTGCGCAACTTGATCGGCTTTTACGAGGCCGGTGATTTGGTCGGTATTCAGAATTTCCCCAATGTGACGCGGGTACTGGAGCGTTTCCTGGCTCGACCGGCTGTGGTGCGTGGGTTGAAGATTCCGGAATGAATAACCCGACGACGCGCCGATTCGATTACAAACAACTGGATGTGTTCAGCGACGTGCCACTCAAGGGCAATCCGCTGGCGGTGGTACTGGGAGCCGATGGCATCAGCGATTCGCGCATGGCCGCTTTTGCCAACTGGACCAACCTCAGCGAAACCACTTTCCTGTTGGCGCCGCAGCACCCGGAAGCCGATTACCGGGTGCGTATTTTCACCACCTCGACCGAGTTGCCGTTTGCCGGGCATCCGACACTGGGCAGTTGTCACGCCTGGCTGGAAGCCGGAGGTGTGCCGAAAGGGCAGGAGATCGTGCAGGAATGTGGCGTCGGCCTGGTCAGGGTCCGCCGCAGCGGTCATGGCTTGGCGTTCCTCGCGCCACCCTTGCTCAAGTCCGGTCCGCTGGAGGTCGACTTGCTGGAGCGGGTGCGCAAGGGGCTGGGGCTCGCAGCCGAGGCGATTGTCGAGGCGCAATGGGTCGACAATGGGGCCGGCTGGCTGGCCTTGATGCTCAAGGATCGCCAACAGGTCCTGAGGCTCGAGCCCGATTACCCTCAGTTGCTGGATCTGGCCGTGGGCGTGATCGCACCTTGGGATCGGGCCGTGGATGGCGACGAGGCACACTTTGAAGTGCGGGGTTTCATTGCCGGTGATGGCATGCCGGAGGATCCTGCCACCGGCAGCCTGAACGCTGGGCTCGCGCAATGGATGCTGGACAAGGGGCTGGCGCCTTCGTCCTACGTGGTCAGCCAGGGGCTGACGATGGGCCGCGCCGGGCGAATTCATGTCGAGCAGTTAGGAGACGAGATTTGGATTGGCGGTGCAGTGGTGACGTGTATCAATGGCTCGCTGACCTTGTGAGTAGATTATTACCCGGCTGGTAACACGCTGTTTCCCAGCTGACGTTTGTGCCCTGGCCGGCCAGGGCATAAGCTTTGCTCCTTGTGATCGAGCACCCATTTCTACCCAGGAGTCCCATGTCCAGCCAGTTCCCCGAAGCACGTCCACGCCGTCTGCGTCGCAATGCAAGCCTGCGCAGCCTGTTCCAGGAAACCGAGTTCACCTTGAACGACCTGGTGCTGCCGATTTTTGTCGAAGAAGAAATCAATGATTTTGTGCCAATCAAGAGCATGCCGGGCGTGGTGCGCATTCCTGAATCGAAGCTGGCCAGTGAGATCGAGCGCTACGCCCGGGCCGGCATCAAGTCGGTGATGACCTTTGGTGTATCCCATCACCTGGACAACGACGGCAGCGATACCTGGAGTGAGCGTGGCCTGGTGTCGCGCATGGCCGGGATCTGCAAGGATGCGGTGCCGGAGATGATCGTGATGTCCGACACCTGCTTCTGTGAATACACCGATCATGGTCACTGCGGTGTGCTTCATGGCGATGAAGTGGACAACGACCGGACCCTGGTCAACCTGGGCAAGCAAGCCGTGGCGGCGGCCCGCGCCGGTGCCGATGTGATCGCGCCATCGGCGGCCATGGACGGGCAGGTCCAGGCGATTCGCCGGGCCCTGGATGAAGCCGGTTTCAGCCAGACGGCAATCATGGCCTATTCCACCAAGTTCGCCTCGGCACTCTATGGCCCGTTCCGCGAGGCCGGCGGCAGCGCGTTGAAAGGCGACCGCAAGAGCTACCAGATGAACCCGATGAACCGCCGCGAAGCACTGCGAGAGTCCTTGCTCGATGAACAGGAAGGTGCCGATGCGCTGATGGTCAAGCCGGCCGGAGCCTACCTCGATATCATCCGCGACATTCGCCAGGCTTCGAACCTGCCGCTGTCGGCTTATCAGGTCAGTGGCGAATACGCGATGATCAAGTTCGCCGCCCAGGCTGGCGCCATCGACGAAGCCCGCGTGGTACGTGAGAGCCTTGGTGCCATCAAGCGGGCGGGGGCAGACCTGATCTTCACCTACTTTGCCATGGACCTGGCGCTGAGCGGGATCTGAAGCCGCGCTGCGCCCGGGGTTGGGTGTACGATCCATGTTCACCGCCATTCCTTGCAGGAGTGGGCTTGCTCGCGAAAGCGGTGGGTCAGTTGCTATCAATGCCGCATGTGCCGCCGTCTTCGCGAGCAAGCCCGCTCCCACATTGGGCATAGCCCGCATTTACTTTTGATCGTATGGTTGCTCCGGAATAACGAACCCGATGGAGCACCATGCAACTCAACAAATTGATGATCAGCCTTGCTGCGCTGCTGGTCTTGGCCGGTTGCGGCAGCCGTCAGACGCAGGAGCCTGAGCGTTCGCCCGCTGAGGTCAAGAAGCAGATCGTGCGGTTGTTGCCAGCCAAGACTGCGGATCGCGAAGGCTGGGCGGCTGACATCTATGTGGCCTTTGCGGCCCAGCAGATTTCGTCTACGACGCAGAACATCTGTGCGGTCCTGGCAGTGACCGAACAGGAGTCGACGTTCCAGTCTGACCCGCCAGTGCCGGGGCTGGGCAAGATCGCTCGTCAGGAGATCAACCGCCGTGCGGCGAAGGTGCACATTCCGGAACTGTTGGTCAGTGGTGCACTCCAGATGCGTTCGCCCAACGGCAAAAGCTACAGCGATCGGCTCAACGCGGCGCGTAGTGAAAAAGAACTGAGCGGAATTTTCGATGATTTCATCGGCATGGTGCCGTTGGGCAAGACACTGTTCGGCGGTTTCAATCCGGTGCACACCGGTGGGCCGATGCAGGTCAGCATCGCGTTTGCCCACGCCAATGCGCGCGATTATCCCTATACGGTGGAGGGCTCGATTCGTCGCGAAGTGTTCAGCCGTCGTGGCGGGATGTATTTCGGTATCGCGCATTTGCTGGGCTATCCGGTGAGCTACACCGAGCCGTTGTATCGTTTTGCCGATTTCAATGCCGGGTGGTACGCCAGCCGCAACGCGGCTTTCCAGCATGCGGTGAGTGTGGCGTCGGGCATTTCCCTGGCGCTGGACGGCGATCTGATTGCGCATGACTCCATCATGCCAGGCAGCACGGAACTGGCGGTGCGCACGCTGGGCAAGTCGTTGGGAATGCGCAATCCGACCATTCGCGATCAACTGGAGCAGGGTGACAGCCTGGCGTTCGAGGACAGCAAACTCTACAAGCGCGTGTTCGAACTGGCTGACAAAGCCGAGGGCAAGTCGTTGCCACGGGCGGTATTGCCGGGGATCGTGCTCAAGAGCCCGAAGATTACGCGCAAGCTGACCACGGCGTGGTTTGCCAAGCGGGTGGATGAGCGTTATCAGCGATGCATGGCGCGGGCGTCGGGGCGTTAGCCAGGCGTTGGTGCGTGAAAAAGCCCGGTGGATGAGGCCGGGCTTTTAGGGGGATGGGTTTGGTGCTGGAGCCGTCTTAAGCGGTGTGTCGGGTTGGCTGCCAGGCAACTCATGCATGGTTTTCGATCAGGCGATCAGAGCCACCTTCAGCTACACGACGTTCCAGCAAGCGATCGGCACCGCCTTCAGCGACGCGGTTTTCGATCAGGCGATCAGAACCACCTTCAGCCACGCGACGTTCCAGCAAGCGATCGGCACCGCCTTCAGCGACACGGTTTTCGATCAGGCGATCGGAGCCACCTTCAGCCACACGACGTTCCAGCAAGCGATCGGCACCGCCTTCAGCGACACGGTTTTCGATCAGGCGATCAGAGCCACCTTCGGCGACGACAGGGAGGGAGGAGGCGGCAAACACATTGGCGGCCAGTACAGAGAAAGCGAGGCTGAGGATGACTTGGCGTTTCATGATGGTGTACTCCGGGGTGCAGTGGTTTGTGTGGGGCCATTGTTGTCCCGGACGATCATCAAGAGAACTTCATTGGCATGATGATGAACATCGACGCCAGTGATGGCTCGTTGGCTTGCTACCGGTCAGCTTGATGGAACACCGATGGGTCCGCAGGCTCTACCGGCATAACGCTTATGCAGGAGGTACGTTCATGTATCAGTTATTCGGCTGCGGGCAATCCGGTTCTTCGGCGGTGGAGGTTGCCCTGTGTCTCTGTGAGGTGGCTTATCGGCGGGTCGATGCCTATTCGACGCAAGACAACGATGCGACGAAAGCACTCGAGGCACTCAATCCGCTGAAGCAGGTGCCGACCCTGCAGTTGCCGGATGGCTCGGTGCTGACCGAAGCGGCGGCGATCCTGATTCATCTGGGGTTGACCTTCCCAGCGTCGAAGCTGCTCCCGCAAGACCCGGCCCAGCGCGCGCAAGCCATACGGGGCCTGGTCTATATCGCGGCCAATTGCTACGCGGCCATCGGCATTATTGATTTTCCGGAACGCTGGTTGGACGCTGGGGACGAAGCGACTCGGCAGCGATTGATATCCGGTACGCAGCAACGGCTGTATCGCAACTGGGCGCTGTTTGCCGACCAGTTCCCGGCCCGACCTTTTCTAGGCGGTGCCGAGCCGGGTGCGCTGGATATCCTGGCGGCCGTGGTCACGAAGTGGAGAAACACGCGGGAGGCGATGCTGAGCACTCGTCCAGCGTTCTACGAGTTGTTGGAACGCATCGACCACCATCCGCGCGTTGCGCCGGTGCTGTTGCTGCATTGGCCGTTGTAGGCGCTGCGTAGGTGCTGACGAGCGAAGCGAGGCTGCGATCTTGTCCCTGACGCTTGAGTCTCAAGCGGAAGATCAAAAGATCGCAGCCTTCGGCAGCTCCTGCAGGGTCAAGGACAGGCTTTGCGTGCAGCCGCCTGTTCAACAAGGGCGACAAATTGCCGGACATTTTCCTGATGCGCCGTCACCAACTCGTTGATACTGGCGCCCGCAGGCGTTTGCAAGCTGCTGCGGCACGTGAGAGGGCGGGTGTCATTGCCCAGGTTGCGCAGTCGCCATTGCACATCCATGCGGGCATAGCGGCCCGGGATCGAGTCAAAGCGTTGCACGTCTACCCGTAGCAATGATTTCGGTGCGCCAGGGTTGCTCAGTTGTTCATCCAGGCTGCTGTGCAGTTCATCGGCCAAACTGGCGCCCCACCATTCGGTTTCCAGGATCGCCAACCCGCTGTTGCCCTGGCGAATGACCATCTGGGTGCGATCCACCTGGGGTGGGACGCTCACCTGTTCTATCTGGATGTCCACGCCGGAGCGTGACTGGCCTGCCGGTTGGGCCGGGCTCAGGGTGTGGTAGTGGATCGGATCGCTGCGGCAGGCGCCGAGCAGCAATGCCACGGCAACCAGGGTGAGTTTCAGCGTCAGTGGCATGGGGCGGGCTCCTGTGATCATTATTTCACCGGCAATGTGAGGTTCTTCGCCGGTGCGTCCTTAGGACGGCCGCGAAGCAGCGATTCGGGATGGCGGCTCAGGTAGTCCGACAGCTCGCGCAGCGAGCGCGACATACGGCCCAGGTCGTCCAGGGTCTGGGTCAGTTGTTCGCGCTGGGGTGAATCTTCGGCCAGGGTCGAGTTGGCCGATTGCAGGGTTTTGCTGACGTCCTGCAAGGTGTTTTGCACACTTGGCAGCGTCTTGCTATTGAATTGGGCCAGGCCTTTGCGCAGCTCCACCAGGTTGCTATTCAGGTTGCTGGCGACGCTTTCCAGCGGCAGTTTGTTGATTCGCTCGACCATCGCCTGCAGTTGTTCCTGCAATTGTTGGAGGCTACCGGGAATGGTCGGTATGCGCACAGGCCGGGCGGTGGGGTCGAAGGCGACTTTTTCCGCCTTGGGGTAGAAATCCAGCGAGATGTACAACTGCCCGGTCAGCAGGTTGCCGCTGCGGGCCTGGGCACGCAGCCCCCGATCGACAAAGCTGCCCATCAGGCGGGCAGAGGCGGCTTCGTCGTCTGGGTTGTGATTGAGCGACTTGAGCAGTTTTTCATGGGCCTTGCCCAAGCGTTGCGGGTAGATCACCACGCCGACGTTGACCGGAAAGCTGCGCTGTTTCTCATCGAAATCCAGATTGATGGCCACCACCCTGCCAACTTCCACTCCCAGGAACTCCACCGGCGCACCGACGCGCAAGCCGCGCAGGGCCTGGTCGAACCGCAGGGCCAGGTATTGCGCCTTGCCATCGGGTGGGGCGAGGGCGTTCTGCTGGTCGGCAAACAGCTCGTAGGTCTTGTTCTCGCTGGCGGGGACGTCGTTGGGGCTGTACTCCGGTGCCCGAAACGCGATGCCGCCCAGCAGCAGGGCCGAGAGCGATTCGGTCTTGACCGCGAACCCGTTGGCACCGACGTTCACGTCCACGCCGCTGACGTTCCAGAACCGGGTGTTTTCGGTGACGTACACATCGTTAGGGGCGTTGACGAATACGTCGATGTTGACGCCTTTGCCCTCGGCGTCCAGGGCGTAGGATACGACCTGGCCCACCGGGATCTTGCGCAGGTATACCGGCGAGCCGATGTCCAGCGAGCCGAGGTCCTGGGAGTGCAGGGTGAAGCGCTTGCCCGGTTCGCCATAGGTGATGGGGGGCGGGTTCTCCAGGCCGGTGAAGGACTTGGCGCGCACTTTCGACTGGCCGGCGTCGGCCCCAATGAAATCCCCGGACAGCAAGGTGTCGATCCCCGAGATACCGCCGGCCCCGATGCGCGGCCGAACCACCCAGAACACCGAGTCTTCGTGAGTGAAGGTGTCGGCTGTCTTGGCGAGCTTGACCGTGGCGGTGACGTTCTTCTGGTCCTCGCTCAGTTGCACGTCGGTGACTTGGCCGATGACCACGTTGCGATATTTCACCTGGGTCTTGTTGGCGGTCAGACCCTGGCCGGTTTTGAAGGTGATGGTGATGGTCGGGCCTTCCTGCAGCCAGTTGTGGACCACCAGGGAAATGCCCACCAGCACCGCGATGATCGGCACGATCCACACCAGCGACACCGTCCAGCGGCGGGTGGTGACGTGGGCGCGGCCGGGTGCCGGTTGCTGCCCGTCAGTGGTTTGCGGCTTCATCCAGGACCTCCTCGGATGGTTGAGTGTCCCAGATCAGCCGGGGGTCGAAACTCATGGCCGACAGCATGGTGAACAGCACCACAAGGCCGAAGAACAGGATGCCCGGTCGTGGTTCGATGTCGCTCAATGCCTGGAACTTGACCAGTGCTGCCACCAGGGCCACCACCAGCACATCGAGCATCGACCAGTAGCCGATGACTTCCACCAGCCGGTACAGCTTCGCCCGCTGGACCTGGGCCCAGGTGCTGCGCCGCTGTGCGGTCACCAGCAACAGTATCAGCACCACGAACTTGATGCCGGGCACCGCGATGCTGGCGATGAAGATAATCAGGGCGATGTCCCAGGCGCCGCTTTGCCAGAATTCGATGACGCCGCTGATGATGGTGCTGTCGGCACCTTCGCCGAGCATCTGGGTATTCATGACCGGCAGCAGGTTGGCCGGGATGTAGAACACCAGCGCGGCCAGCAGGTAGGCCCAGGTGCGGGTGATGGCCTCGGGTTTGCGTCGATGCAGGGCGGCGTCGCAACGGGGGCAGGTCTCGGGCTCGTCAGTCATGTCGCAGGCCAGGCCGCAACTGTGGCACAGGCATAGACCCAGGTCGCGGGCCTCTGGCGGGGCGGCCAGCGGTTTGCCGTTCACAGGTTGTCCCACAGGTCGCGGACATCGCGACCGGCAATGCGGATCATCAACAGGCTCAAGGCCGCCAGGGCGAATAAGCCAATGCCCGGCAGCACGTCCAGCAGGCCGGCGAGCTTGATCACCGCCACCAGCGCGCCCAGCAGGCACACTTCCAGCATGCTCCAGGGCCGCAGGGTTTCCAGGCTGCGCATGCACAGGTTGAACCCCGGCGCCCGTCGCTGGAGGTAGGCATGGCCCAGCACCCAAAGCAGGAGCGCCAATTGAAAGGCCGGTGCAATGATGACCGCCACCGCGGTCACCAGGGCGATGAAGGTGATCGGCCCCTGGCTCAGCGCTACGATGGAGTCCCACAACGTCGCGCTGTTACTCAGGCCCTGGAGGCGGATGCTCATGACCGGGTAGATGTTGGCGAAGGCCCACAGCACCGCGGCCGTCACGCTCAAGGCCAGGCGCTGCTCGATGGTCAGGCCGTTGTAGCGCTGGATCACCGCATGGCAGCGCACGCACGAAGCTTTCTGGTGCGCAACGAGCCCCACCGGCTCGTACACCGCATCGCAATGCTCACAAATGATCAGTCGCTCGGTGTTGGCCATTAGGATGCTCGCAGGAACAACCCTTTCAATATAGAAGTGCGTTGAGAATGAGCAACCCGGCCGAGCGGATCATTCCCCGCGGATGTATTGCTCCAGTTGTTTGATCAGGTCGGCCTGTTCGGCGATGGCTTCCTTGACCAGGTCGCCGATGGACAGCAGGCCGACCAGTTTGCCGTCCTCTACCACCGGCAAATGCCGCAGATGTTTTTCGGTCATGATGCTCAGGCAGATCTCGACATTCTGGTGCGGGTCGATGGTGATCACGGGGGAGACCATGATGTCACTCACCTTCGTGCCCACCGATGAGCGCCCGCGCAAGACCATTTTGCGGGCATAGTCACGCTCGCTGATGATCCCCAGCACCTCGTCGTTCTTCACCACCAGCAAGGCACCGACGTTCTTCTCGGCCATGCGCATCAGGGCCTGCAATACCATGTCGTCCGGTGAGATGGTGTGCACTTGCTGGTTCTTCTCATCTTTTAGCCGGAGCAACTGCGCGACGGTTTTCATGGGGGAGCCTCGGGTGTTGTTTTTGCTGGTTGTTAAAGCATCGTAGACCCAACGGCGCAGAGCAAGCGGTAAAGCGGCGGCCAATCGTCCAAAAGCGTCATTGCCCGTGAATGTCCAGCCGATGTGATGTCATCCAGCATTGCGGCCAGTGGCGTCCCTCTGTGGGGGCGCCCGTGTCGCGGGCAAGCCTTGCTCCCACAGAAGGATAAATCCCCTCGCCACAGGTAGAATCGTCGCCTACGTAGAATTCGAGGTTGCAGCGGTGGATTTACAGCAGGGCTTCGTCCTGACCCGGCATTGGCGCGATACCCCGGCCGGCACCGAAGTCGAGTTCTGGCTGGCGACCGACGCCGGCCCCCGGCGCGTGCGCCTCCCCGTGCAAACGTCGGTGGCCTTTGTGCCGCAGATCCAGCGTGGCCAGCTCGAAGCCTTGCTGCAAGGCGAGAAGGAGGTAGCGCTACGCCCCCTGGATCTGCTGGATTTCGAGCATCGTCCGGTGCTGGGGCTGTATTGCCAGCAACATGCCCAACTGATGCGCCTGGACAGCACCTTGCGCCGCGCCGGTGTCGAGGTGTTCGAAGCGGACATTCGGCCACCGGAGCGCTACTTGATGGAGCGCTTCATCACCGCTCCGGTCTGGTTTGACGGTACGCCGGCCGCCGATGGTCTGCTGGTCGATGTCCAGATGAAACCGGCGCCCGAATACCGTCCACCGTTGCGCCTGGTGTCCCTGGACATCGAAACCACCGCCCAGGGCGAATTGTATTCCATCGCCCTGGAGGGCTGCGGCGAGCGCCAGGTCTACATGCTCGGGCCAGCCAATGGCGACGACACTGGCGTGGATTTCCAGTTGGAATACTGCGAATCGCGCACGGTACTGCTGAAAAAGCTCAACGACTGGTTCGCCCGTTTCGACCCTGACGCGATCATTGGTTGGAACCTGGTGCAGTTCGACCTGCGGGTGCTGCATGAACACGCCCGGCGCCTGGCCGTGCCGTTGCGCCTGGGGCGTGGTGGCGAAGAGATGCAATGGCGCGAGCACGGCGCGCGCAAGAATCACTTCTTCGCCTCGGCCGCTGGCCGGTTGATCATCGACGGTATCGAGTCCCTGCGTTCGGCCACTTGGAGTTTCCCGTCGTTCAGCCTGGAAAACGTTGCCCAGACGCTGTTGGGGGAGGGCAAGTCCATCGATAACCCGTACCAGCGCATGGACGAGATCAATCGTATGTTCGCCGAGGACAAGCCGGCCCTGGCCCGCTACAACCTCAAGGACTGTGAGCTGGTGACGCGGATTTTCGCCAAGACCGAACTGCTCACGTTTCTTTTGGAGCGGGCCAGCGTCACCGGCCTGCCGGCGGACCGCAGCGGGGGCTCGGTGGCGGCCTTCACGCACTTGTACATGCCGTTGATGCATCGCCAAGGGTTTGTTGCACCCAACCTGGGCCAGCGCCCGCCCGAGGCCAGCCCGGGTGGATTTGTCATGGATTCCCAGCCGGGGCTCTACGAGTCGGTGCTGGTGTTGGACTACAAGAGCCTATATCCGTCGATCATCCGCACCTTCCTGATTGACCCGGTGGGCTTGATCGAAGGGCTGCGCCATCCGGATGACCAGGAGTCGGTGCCAGGCTTTCGTGGGGCGCGCTTCTCCCGTACCCGCCATTGTCTGCCGGCCATCGTGGCGCGGGTCTCTGAAGGCCGGGAAACTGCCAAGCGCGAACACAATGCGCCGCTGTCCCAAGCGTTGAAAATCATCATGAACGCCTTTTATGGGGTGCTCGGCTCCAGCGGCTGTCGCTTCTTCGATCCGCGCCTGGCCTCGTCCATTACCCTGCGCGGCCACCAGATCATGCAGCGTACCCGCCAACTGATCGAAGCCCAGGGGCATGTGGTGATCTATGGCGATACCGACTCCACGTTCGTTTGGCTGCGTCGTGCCCATGGCCAGGAGGCAGCGGCCAGGATCGGTCGAGACCTGGTGGCCCACGTCAACCAATGGTGGCGTGAGCAGGTGCGTGCTGAGTTCGGGTTGGAGAGCGCGCTGGAGCTGCAGTTCGAAACGCATTTCAAGCGCTTTCTGATGCCGACTATCCGCGGCGCCGAGGAGGGCAGCAAGAAACGCTACGCCGGGTTGGTGACCCGTGCCGACGGCAGCGACGAAATGGTCTACAAAGGCCTGGAAACCGTACGCACAGACTGGTCGCCGTTGGCCCGGCAGTTCCAGCAAGAGCTGTACGGGCGGATCTTCCACCGCAAACCCTATCAGGATTATGTGCGCGATTATGTGCAGCAGACCCTGTCCGGTGCGTTCGATGAACGGTTGGTCTACCGCAAGCGTCTGCGTCGGCCGCTGGAAGACTACGAACGCAACGTCCCGCCCCATGTGCGGGCCGCGCGGCTGGCCGATGAGTTCAACCAGCGCCAGGGCCGCCCGCGGCAATACCAGAATGGTGGCTGGATTAGCTACGTCATCACCGTCGCCGGCCCCGAACCGCTGGAAATCCGCAGCGCCTCAATCGATTACGACCACTACGTGACCAAACAGCTACAGCCGGTGGCGGATGCGATCCTGCCGTTTGTGGACGATGATTTCTCGACGTTGGTGGGCGGGCAGATGGGGTTGTTTTAGTCACCTCTGCATTGTGGGCAGGGGGATGCTCTTTTGGCCCTGTAGGAGCTGGCGAAGCCTGCGATCTTTTGATTTTGATTTTGATTTTGATTTTGATCTTTCGCTTGAGATTCAAGTGTCTGGGGAAAGATCGCAGCCTCGTTGCACTCGACAGCTCCTACACAGCTCCTGCACAGCTCCTGCACAGCTCACAGCTCCTACACAGTTCCTAGACCATCGCCAAGCGTTGCTTGGCCTGGGGCTGGGGAAATATCAGGTCGAGGGCTGTCAGGTCCTGCGGTTCAAGCTTGAGGTTGGCCGCTTCGGCATTCAAGCGCACATGCTCAGGCTTCACGGCTTTGGGAATGACAATCA
The DNA here is from genome assembly GCF_963970585.1 of Pseudomonas sp. RL_105y_Pfl2_101. Lineage (NCBI taxonomy): Bacteria > Pseudomonadati > Pseudomonadota > Gammaproteobacteria > Pseudomonadales > Pseudomonadaceae > Pseudomonas > Pseudomonas sp. RL_105y_Pfl2_101. The sequence continues at coordinate 68,938 of NZ_CAXAPG010000013.1, read as the reverse complement.
CATTGTCCTGGCGCAACAGCCAGGCCAGTGCGATCTGCGCCGGTGTGGCGCGATGGCGTTCGGCGATTTGTCCCAGGGTGTGATCCTTGAGCAGGTGGCCGCCCTGACCGAGCGGGCAGTAAGCCATGATGAGCATGGACTGGCGTTGGCACCAGGGCAGCAGGTCGAATTCGATGCCGCGTTCCTGCAGGTTGTACAGCACCTGGTTGGTCGCGCAGGCCGGCGAGGCCAGTTCTTCAAGGTCCGCCACGTCGAAGTTCGACACGCCCCAACGGCCGATCTTGCCTTCTTCGCGCAGACGCTCGAAGGCTTCGACGGTTTCGTCCAGCGGGTACTGTCCGCGCCAGTGCAGCAGGTAAAGGTCGATGTAATCGGTGTCGAGCCGCCGCAAACTGCGTTCGCAGGCCAGGGGAATGCCTTTGTGACTGGCGTTGTGCGGGTAGACCTTGCTCACCAGGAAAACCTGGTCGCGCAGGCCGGTGATCGCTTCGCCAACGACGGTCTCGGCACCGCCTTCGGCATACATCTCCGCCGTGTCGATCAGGGTCATGCCCAATTCGATTCCCAACCGCAGGGCGGCCACTTCTTTCTTGTGATGAGACGGTTCCTCACCCATGCGCCAGGTGCCCTGGCCAATGACCGGTACGGACACACCCGCCAATTCCAGCATCCTCATGCTTTTCTCCTGTTGTGCTGATCGATAATCCAATGGACAGCAGGATAGTCGTAGGAGCTGGCGAAGGCTCGGGCCGCATTCGGACGATCTTTTGATCTTTCGCTTGAAATTCAAGTGTCAGGGGGAAGATCGCAGCCTCGCTTCACTCGACAGCTCCTACGGGGTGGTGCTTTTTTTATTTTGCGGAGAATTTCAACACCATGGTCTGGGTGTAGGTCTGGCCCGGATCAAGCCGCGTTGAGGGGAAGTTCGGCTGGTTGGGCGAGTCGGGGTAGTGCTGGGTTTCCAGGGTAAACGCGCCCCAATGCGGATAGACCTTGCCTTGCTTGCCCTTGACGGTGCCGTCGAGGAAGTTACTGGTGTAGAACTGCACGCCAGGCTCGGTCGTGTAGAGCTGCAGGAGTCGTCCGGACTCCGTGTCATACACCTCGGCGGCCAGTTTGTTCACGTCGCCCTTGGCGTCCAGCGCCCAGTTGAAATCGAAGCCGCCTTGTTTCGGTTCGGCGAACTTGAGTTGCGGGTGATCAACCTTGATATGGGTGCCGATGGCGGTGGGTTGGGTGAAATCCATCGGTGTGTCAGCCACGGGGGCCAGTTCGCCGGTGGGAATGAGCTTGCCGGTGACCGGCGTGTAATGGGCCGCATGCAGGGTCGCGATCTGCTCGAGTATGTCGCCGTTGCCCGCCCCGGCCAGGTTGAAATAGCTGTGGTTGGTCAGGTTCAGCACCGTGGGCTTGTCGGTGGTGGCCTTGTACTCGATGCGCAACTCGTTCTGTTCGTTGAGGCTGTAGGTGACGTCGGTCTTCAGTGCACCGGGAAAGCCCATCTCGCCATCGGGTGACAGGTAGGTCAGGGTGACACCCACCGAGTCCTGGGCATTGTGGGGCTGAGCCTTCCAGACGCGCTTGTCGAACCCTTGCGGCCCGCCGTGCAAGGCGTTGCCATGGTCGTTCTGCGGCACTTGGTAACGCTTGCCGTCCAGCTCGAAGGCGCCGTCGGCCAGGCGATTGCCGAAGCGGCCGATGGTCGCGCCGAAATACACACTGCCGTTCTTCTGGTAACCCTGCACGTCGTCGAAGCCAAGCACGATGTCGGCGGGTTTGCCATTTTTGTCCGGCACGCTCAATGACTGGAGGATACCGCCGTAGGTGATGACCGTGGCCTCCATGCCGTGACTGTTGCGCAGCACGAATTTTTCCACCGCCGTGCCGTCGTCGGTCTTGCCAAACGCAACGCGTTCGTTGGTCAGGCCGGCAGCCTGGGAAGCCGAGGTGGCGATCATCAGAGAGACTCCGAGGGCCGTGAGCAGTTGTCTGGATTCAAGCATGGTATGACCTTCCTTCCTGTTGTCTTGTTGTTGTTTTGAACGCGGGGCGAGTCCGTTACTGGTCGGACAGCGCTGAAGGTTTTTCTGTTCAGTAGTCTTTCTATTTGATGGGATAGAAGGGATTTATAGCTATCAACTGAGATTAATCAACTAAAAAGTAAGACTAATTGAGCGGTTGAGGCGTTGCTGGAGATTGAGGGTGTTCTCCAGGTATTGCACTTTTGTGATTTTTTCCGCTCTATCCATGGCCAGGAAGCGACGACCCCCATCGCTTCCCCATGCCCAGACCGAGACTCGATGGCCGGTGTTTTTTATTCTGTGACGAGATTGCGCCGCTGCTGCCTGGCATTGTTGGTCGGTGTGTCGATGCTGTTCAGCGGCGGCTGCAGTCATCAGCAGGGGCAGGACATGGTCACGCAGTTCAGCAACGCCAAGCCCCAGGAGTTCTTGCAGACCAGCGTCGATCGCATGGCCACGTTGTCGATGCATGACAACCTGCAAAGCCTCTATCTGCTGATGAGCAAGCTGTACCTGCGCAACCCCGAGGAACTGCGCAAGTCCGGCTTTCTTGACGCCCGCACCGCGGAAAAACAGGTGCGCATGGCCATTGAGCAGCAACAGCCCTTGCCGACCCTGGGCGGTAAGAAGGACTTGGCGGCCCTGAGCTATGCCATGAGCCCGGAATTTCTCGGTGATCGGGTTGGGGCGTTCATCTACGCCATCGGCAGCATGCTGGTCACCGCTCACGGCAATCGCCTGGAGTTCTACATGACCGACACCATCGACCCGCGTTTTGTCAGCAACGCGGCGCGCAATATCGAAAAAGCCACTTGGCTGCTGAGCCAGCGGCAGGACAAGGACGGCAAGCTGTTGCTGTTTTCCAATGAGATTTCGGAGGAGGGCAGCAATCTGAGTTTCGCCGTGGAGTTCGGAAAAATCGTCGCACGATTGGACCTGCTGACCCAGATGCTCGACGAGCGCTACCGGCGGATTGGCTTGAATTACGCCCAGAGCCTGCTGTTCCTCAACTTCCTGCCGGTCCAATGAAATGGCGAGGAAGGCATAAAGATAGATCATATTGATATAGGGAGGTTATAAGAAAAATCGCTATGCTCGCGGCCAGATTTTTCACGCGGTCGTACTGAGACGGGTTTAATGGATTTCGGTAATGTCGGTTTAGTCGTTGCAGGCTTGGTGGTCGGCTTCATCGTTGGGATGACCGGCGTGGGCGGTGGTTCGCTGATGACCCCGATCCTGCTGTGGTTTGGTATCAATCCTGCGACGGCGGTAGGTACGGACCTGCTGTACGCGGCCATTACCAAGTCTGGCGGTGTCTTGGTGCATGCCAAAAACCGCAACATCGACTGGGCGATCACCGGCTGGTTGACGTTGGGCAGCGTGCCGGCGGTCGGCTTGACGCTGTGGTTCCTCAGCAGCCTGCACAGCTCCCCCGACGCCATGAACGCGGTGATCAAGCAAGCCTTGGGCTTTGTGTTGTTCGTCACCGCCCTGGCGATCCTGTTCAAGAAGCGTCTGCTGCAATTCGCTCATGACCGCGCAGGCGGCCATTACAATCCCACCGGTGTGCGACTCAATGTGCTGACAGTCATCACGGGCCTCGTGCTGGGTACGATGGTCGCCTTGACCTCGATAGGCGCTGGCGCTTTGGGCACCGTCGCACTGTTCATCCTTTATCCGTTCCTGGTCACCAAGCGCCTGGTGGGCACCGAGATCGCCCACGCCGTGCCGCTGACCCTGGTGGCTGGCCTGGGTCATGCGAGCATGGGCAACATGGACTGGCACATCCTGGGCTTGCTGTTGATCGGTTCGTTGCCGGGGATCTACCTGGGCAGTCATTTGTCGGGACGCATCTCCGACGAACTGCTGCGCCCGTGCCTGGCGGTGATGCTGGCGATGATCGGGTTCAAGCTGGCGTTCTAGCACTGACACCCAGATCCATTGTGGGGCTTGCTCGCCAAAGCGCTGTGGCAGTCGATGAACATGTTGCTGTCACGCCGCCTTCGCGAGCAAGCCCGCTCCCACACTCGTTTGCGGTGATTGTACTTTTAGCGCTCAGACCCCTTCCTCCTGCATGTGTTGGCTACCATGGTTGCGCAATGACCCCCCTGGCCTAAGCTTCAAGTCAGGCTGGCGCAGTATTGAGCGACTCTCGCGGAACAATCGCCGCCCTGTGCAATCAGTACAGCGTAAATATCAAAAGGAGAGGCGCATGATCATTCGGTCGTTGACCTTCGCTACCTTGCTGGCCATCGCCGGTCCCCTGTTCGCTGCCGATGGCGACTCGCCCCTGTTGGCGGACACAGGCAAGTCACGTCCCCTTGTTGTCATCGCGCCCAGCACGGTCGACCCTGCCTGGGTGAGCCTGAAAAAGGCCTTGGATGAGCCGGCAGGCAAGCAGGGCTTTTCCGAGCGCAACATGGTGCTCTATACCGTGCTCAATACCATTGGGCAGCGCGATGGCAAAGATCTGGACCCACAAAGCACCATGGCGTTGATACGCTCGCTCAAGCTGGGAGCCGGGGCACAGACCAAGATTATCCTGGTGGGTAAGGATGGGGAGAAAAAGCTTGAGCATTCCGGGGCGATCGGCTTGAAAGACATCTTCGATACTGTCGATAAATTGCCTTCGGCAGAAAAAGAGGCGGCAGCCCCGACACCTCCTCCTGCGCCGGAGCCCGCACCGGCCAAGGATGCGAAAGGCACCAAGCCTGGCAAGGCAGTCAAGCCGGCGGCTGCGCCGAAGCCGTTGGATGATTGATTTCCAGTCACGACAAAGCCCCTGCGGCGAGGGCGCTTGCGTCCGTAGAAGCGCTGTAGAAGCGCTGTAGGAACTCTGTAGGAGCGCTGTAGGAGCTGACGAGTGCAACGAGGCTGCGATCTTGCCCCAGGCAATTGAGTCTGAAGCGAAAGATCAAAAGATCAAAAGATCGTCCGAACACGGCCCCAAGCCTTCGGCAGCTCCTACAGGCCCAGCGGGCTCGACGCCCTCGCTATTGACCATCCAACGCCATCAGGATCCGATGCGCCGCTTTCACCCGTTCCTCGATCGGGTAGTTCCTGTTGGCAAGCATGACGATCCCCATGTCCTTTCCGGGCACGAACGCCGCGTACGCGCCGAAACCGTTGGTAGATCCTGTCTTGTTGACCCAGGCACCGTCCGGCGCTGGGCGGGTAGGGTTCAGAGGTTCGACTTTTTGTGGGATCAGGGCCATTTGCGGTGTGTTGCCAGCGAGCAGGTCATCCAGCGTGAACGGGGCAGGGTAGAACTCCCAACCCAGGCCCTGATTCATCCCGCCAACCCTGTAAAAACCTGTATGTGTCGTGGCAATCGCTTGCTTCAGATCCGCGTCCAGTTTTTCAGGTCGCAGGTTGGCCTCGAGGAAACGCATCAGGTCCGATGAGCTGGTTTTCACCCCATAAGCCTCGGAATCCAAGGCACCCGGCCCGACCCGGACGGGCTTGCCGTCTTTTGCATAGCCTTGGGCGTATCGGCCCAACTGATCCTGTGGCACCCGGACATAGCTGTGCTTGAGGCCCAGCCCTGGCATCAGCGTGCGCTCCATCACTTCGTCAAATGGCCGCCCCATGCTGCGGGCTGCCAGATAGCCGAACAGGCCGATGCTTGGGTTTGAATAGAGCCGCTGGGTGCCGGCCGGGTAGAGCGGCTTCCAGGTCGTGTAGTAACTGAACATCCGGTCCGGATGATCCGTCTCGGCGGGGAATTGCAACGGCAGGCCTCCGGCGGTATAGGTGGCGAGGTTGAGCAGGCTCAAGCCCTCGAAGGCGCTACCGCGCAGCTCGGGGGCGAGGCGACTGGCCGGCTCCGCCAGGGACAGCTTGCCCTGGGCCTGGGCATAGGCACCGAGGGTGGCGGTGAAAGTCTTGCTGATCGAGCCGATTTCGAAGAGAGTCTGGTCGGTGACCGGTGTTTTCGTGTCCTTGGAGGCCACGCCGTAGTTGAAGTAGTGGCGTTGACCGTTGTAGGTGATCGCCACGGCCATGCCGGCGATCTCCTGTTGCTGCATCAAGGGCAGGATCGTGCCATTGACGGCGTCTTTAATACGATCCTGGGCAAAGCCCGGAGCCGCCCCGCAGACCAGGAAAAAAGTGCCTGCAAGTATCGATTTAGCCATGTGCATGTTGGACCGTCTCCTTGGGTGGCGGTGGTTCAAGCCGCTCTGCATCCAGCAACTTTCGATGCCTGAGTGCATTTTGGGGTGGTCAATCTAGGAGATTTTCGGTTGCTCGGCAATCGGTGCGCATCCGGCTCAAGGGCGGTTCGGAGTCGTCCGACGGGGCCGCAGCAGTGTGCCGACGCAAATCTTGGGCCGCCGGCTTTCGGTGGTGTATGGCAAACCACACAAACCCGTGGCTGCCGGGTAAACTTGCGCTCTTTCTAAAGGAGTTCATATGAGTGACTACCAGCCCGGCATTCTCGCCACCCCTGTTCCACCTCAGGCCCGTCATTTGTTTTTTGCCCTGGAATCGGTCGAGGCACTGCCGGCTGCGATAGACAAACTCCTGTTGCTGGTCGATGGGCGGGCCGTGGTCGGCTTTGGTGAATCACTGGTCCAGGCGCTGGGCGCCCAGGTCGAAGGCCTGCGGGCCTTTCCTGCATTGGCCGGCGTGGGCGTGGATAACCCCTCGACCCAACACGCACTGTGGTGCTGGCTGCACGGCGAAGACCGCGGCGAGCTGATGCACCGCAGTCGCACCATCGAGGCGGCGTTGGCCCCGGCGCTGCGCCTGGTGCAGATGAACGAAGCCTTCCGCCATAGGGCCGGCCATGACCTGACCGGCTACGAAGATGGCACCGAAAACCCTCACGACGAAGCGGCCATCGCCGCCGCCCTGGTCCAGGGCGCCGACGGGGTGCGCGGTGGCAGTTTCGCCGCGATCCAGCAATGGCAGCACGATCTGGACGGCTTCGCGGCGATGCAACCCCATGAGCGCGACAACATCATGGGCCGTCGCCTGAGCGACAACGAAGAAATCGACGATGCGCCGGCGTCGGCCCACGTCAAACGCACCGCCCAGGAAAGCTTCGCCCCGGAGGCGTTCGTGGTACGTCGCTCCATGCCCTGGATCGAAGGCGACCGTGCAGGGCTGATGTTCCTGGCGTTCGGTTTCTCCCTCGATGCCTTCGAGGCACAACTGCGCCGCATGAGTGGCCTGGAAGACGGCATCACCGATGGCCTCTATCGCATGAGCCGGCCAATCACCGGCGGCTATTACTGGTGCCCGCCGCAGTTGGACGGACGCCTGGATTTGCGTGCCCTGGCCCGGTAAACGCAGCGGTTTGTGCAAAGCGTGACGTGAACGCTATTCTTGGGATGGACGTCTATCCGTGGAATGGGGGAAGCAAGCGTGGATAAAGTCATCGTCATCACCGGTGGCGGCCGCGGAATCGGGGCGGCCACCGCGCTGTTGGCTGCCGAGTTGGGCTATCGGATCTGCATCAATTTCCAGTCCGATGAGAGTGCCGCGCAGGAGGTGCTTGAACAGGTCCGGGCCAAGGGGGCGCAGGCGATTGCCGTGCGGGCCGACGTGAGCATCGAAGACGAAGTGATCGGCCTGTTCGACCGGGTGGACGCCGAGCTGGGCCGTGTCACCGCCCTGGTGAACAACGCCGGCACGGTGGCCCAGAAGTCCCGGCTCGATGAAATGTCCGAATTCCGCATTCTCAAGATCCTAAAGACCAACGTGCTGGGGCCGATTCTTTGCGCCAAGCACGCGGTGCTGCGCATGTCGCCCAGGCATGGCGGGCAGGGCGGCAGCATCGTCAACGTCTCGTCGGTGGCCGCGCGCCTGGGTGCACCGGGGGAGTACGTCGATTATGCGGCCTCCAAGGGCGCGCTGGACACCTTCACCATCGGCCTGTCCAAGGAAGTGGCCGGCGAAGGCATCCGTGTCAACGCGGTGCGCCCCGGCTACATCTACACCGATTTCCATGCCCTGAGTGGCGACCCGGGCCGGGTCAGCAAGCTGGAGTCAGCGATCCCCATGGCCCGGGGCGGTCGTCCGGATGAAGTGGCCGAAGCGATTATCTGGCTGTTGTCGGACAAGGCTTCGTATGCGACCGGGACGTTTGTGGATTTGGGGGGCGGGCGCTGAGTCCTGGAATATGGGGCGCCTGTTCTGCCGCCATTGCGAGCAGGCTCGCTCCCACATGAGATCTGCTGAGTACCTGAGATATTCGTCTCTCTGCAAACCCACTGTGGGAGCGAACCTGCTCGCGATGGGGCAATAACAGCGCACTCCCTATCAAAACGACCGAATAATCCGCCCCAACGTCTCCATGGCTTTTTCCGACACCTCGGTCCACGGGCTGCCATAGTTCAAGCGGATGCAATTCCTGAAACGCCGGGTCGGTGAAAAGATCGGTCCCGGCGCGATGCTGATGCCCTGGGCCAGAGCCATCTGGAACAGTTTCAGCGAATCCATCTGCTGCGGCAGCTCCAACCACAGGAAGTAACCGCCCGCCGGCTGGCTGACCCGGGTCTGGGCCGGAAAATAGCGGGCGATGGCGGCGAGCATCGCGCTTTGCTGTTCTTCCAGGGCATAGCGCAGTTTGCGCAGGTGACGGTCGTAGCCGCCGTGTTGCAGGTAGTCGGCGATGGCGGCTTGGGCCGGCATCGAGGCGCACAGCGAGGTCATGAGCTTGAGCCGTTCGATCTTTTGCGCGTAGCGCCCGGCGGCGACCCAGCCTATGCGATAACCCGGTGCCAGGCTCTTGGCGAACGAACCACAATGCATCACCAGACCTTCGGTGTCGAACGCCTTGGCAGGCTTGGGCGCTTGTTGGCTGTAATAGAGCTCGGCGTAGACGTCGTCCTCGATCAGTGGCACCTGATGGCGCCGCAGCAACTCTACCAGCGCCTGTTTGCGCTCCTCGGGCATGGTCGCGCCCATGGGGTTCTGGAAACTGGTCATGCACCAGCAGGCCTTGATCGGATGGCGCTCCAGTGTCTGCGCCAACACGTCCAGGTCGATGCCGTCGCGCGGGTGGACGGGAATCTCCACGGCCTTGAGCTTGAGTCGTTCCAGTACTTGCAGGCAGGCGTAGAACGCTGGTGCCTCGATCGCTACAAGATCGCCGGGCTCGGTCACGGCTTGCAGGCACAGGTTCAAGGCTTCCAGGGCGCCGTTGGTGATCAGCAGTTCCTCCATGGGCAGCATGAGCCCGCCGACCATGTAGCGCAGGGCGATCTGTCGGCGCAAGTGTGGATTGCCCGGCGACATGTCCGTGACCACCATTCGCGGGTCCATGTCCCGTGTTGCGCTGGACAGCGAACGGGACAGCCGTTGCAGTGGGAACAGCGTCGGGCTGGGGAATGCCGAGCCGAACGGTACGGTGGCTGGGTCCTTGATCGAGTCGAGGACTGAAAATACCAGCTCACTGACGTCGACTTCGGTGGACTCGTGCACCTGGCTGCTGATCGCCGGCTCGGAAAACGGGCTCGGCGCATGGCTGTTGACGAAGTAGCCGGAGCGCGGCCGGGCCCGGATCATGCCGCGTCGTTCCAGCAGGTAATAGGCTTGGAACACGGTGGACGGGCTGACACCGTAGGTCTGGCTGGCGTAGCGTACCGACGGCACGCGCTGACCTGGCCCCAGCATGCCCGAGCGGATCAGTTCAGCGATGTCGTCGGCAAATTTCTCGTAGCGTTTCATGGTGGGGCCCAGTCTTGAATGACGCGTGGTTTGCGCTTTTTTTACTGTGGGAGAGTCTGTGGGAGCAACGCTCTCCCACATGCCCGGCATCTTACGGGTTCAACGATTCATCGGTGAGACAAAACGGCTCTTGGCGACACTGTAGATGCCGGGCTCGTCACTGTCGGCGACCTTGAACGTCACTTCCTGAGAGCTTTTGCTCGGCCGTTCGCTGAGCATCGCCACTGACACCGGCACATCGACGATTTCCCCCGGGGCAAGGCTCAGTTGGGTCTTGCCTTGCAGGATGAAGCCGTTGCCGTCCACCAGCGACAGGTGATAGTCCTGGCGCTCCTGGGTCTTGTTGATGATTTTCAGGCTGTAGATGTTCTCGATCTGGCCTGCGCTGTTTTCGCGGAACAGGCCACGGTCCTTGCTGACGTCCAGCGACACCATGGGCCGTTGCATCAGTGCCACGACCAGCGTGCCGATCATCAGCAGCAGCACGGCGGTATAGCCGATCAGCCGAGGTCGTAGCAGGTGAGTTTTGCCGCCCTGCAACTGATGTTCGGAGGTGTACTTGATCAGGCCACGGGTGTAGCCCATCTTGTCCATGATCGAGTCGCAGGCATCGATGCAGGCCGCGCAGCCGATGCATTCCATTTGCAGGCCGTCGCGGATGTCGATGCCAGTGGGGCAGACCTGCACGCACATCTGGCAGTCGATGCAGTCGCCCAGGCCAATATTGGCCGGATTTGCCTCGCGTTTGCGTGGGCCGCGGATTTCACCACGGGCCGCATCGTAGGAAATAGTCAGCGTGTCCTTGTCGAACATCACGCTCTGAAAGCGTGCATAGGGGCACATATGCATGCACACCGCTTCACGCAGCCAGCCGGCGTTGAGGTAGGTGGCTGCGGTAAAGAAGAGCACCCAGAACAAGCTCACGCCGGCCATTTGCAGGGTCAGCAGCTCTTCGGCCAAGGGACGGATCGGCGTGAAGTACCCCACGAACGTCAGGCCGGTGAGCAGACTGATGGCCAACCACAAGGTGTGCTTGGCGCTGCGGCGCAAGAGTTTGTTCAGGCCCCAGGGCGCGGCCTGCAGCTTGATCCGCTGGTTGCGTTCGCCTTCGGTGATTTTCTCGCACCACATGAAGATCCAGGTCCAGGAGCTCTGCGGGCAGGTGTATCCGCACCACACGCGACCGGCAAATACGGTGATCGCGAACAGACCGAAGGCGGCGATGATCAGCAGGGCCGACAGCAGGATGAAATCCTGCGGCCAGAAGGTCGCGCCAAAGATGTGGAATTTACTTTCGGATAGGTCCCAGAGCACCGCCTGGCGGCCGCCCCAGTTCAACCACACCGTGCCGAAGAACAGCAGAAACAGAACCCCCGCACCGCTGATGCGCAGGGTACGAAACAAACCGGTGAAGCTGCGGGTGTGGATCAGGTTGTCGGTGCTCCTGGCCTTTATCTTCGTTGGCGCAGGTTCGAATGTCTGTATCAACTGGACGGGGATTCTATCGCTCATGGTCGGTCGCTCATCAGCCTCTATCTGGCCGGCGCACTATGACCATGGAACTGTTTGCATAACAGACTCAGGTGTTTCGATAAAAACCGGATCAGATGTCGCGAAGCCCAGTCGCTGCGACACTTTGATGCACCCATGGTTGAACAAACAACACTCCGTGGCGAGGGCGCTTGCTCCCGCTGGGTTGTAGGAGCTGTCGAGTGCAACGAGGCTGCGATCTGTCCACTGACAATTGAGTCGAGAGTAAAAGATCAAGATCAAAAGATCGCAGGCTTCGCCAGCTCCTACAGCGCCCTCGCCACGGGGCCGGCGGTGGGGCTCAGATCGCCGAACCGCTGTCGCTGGCCTTCAGGTGCTTGCGTCCGTCGACTGCGCCGGCCACGGTCAGTGCATCGGCCTCGGCCTCGGTGATGTAGACCCGGCCGCCATTGAGCTCCACGACTGACATGGCCTTGTTCGGGTCAGTGATGATGGTCAGCTCGTTGGCGGGGCGCTGTTCGGGGCCGTTGGGGGTTTCGAAATGGCAGGTCTGGTTGTCATCGATACGGACAGTCATGGTGTTCCTCCTTTTGGGGTCATGAACGTTAGGTCTCACGGCCAAGCCAGGGTTCGTTGCGGCTGATCAGCGGTCAGGTGCACCTCTGGCGCCGCCTGTGGTCCATCGTTTATCGACTGAAAAAGAGGACGGTCCATGGACGCCTGGTGGCATGAAGTCTGGGTAACCCTGCTGGCGGAATTCGCCGACATCACCGATGCCCAGCAGGTGACCCAGGTCACGGTGCGCCTGGTCATGGCCGCACTGCTCGGCGGTATCCTGGGTTTCGAGCGCGAACACAAGGGCAAGGCTGCCGGCGTGCGGACCCACATGCTCGTGGCCCTGGGGGCGGCGCTGTTCGTATTGGTGCCACAAATGTCCGGGTCCGAGGCTGACGCGATGAGCCGGGTGATACAAGGCGTGGTCGCTGGCATCGGTTTTCTCGGTGCCGGCACCATCCTGAAAAACAACGACGGCGACGAAGGCCACGTCAAGGGCCTGACCACGGCGGCCGGCCTCTGGATGACCGCTGCCATTGGCGTCGCCGCCGGGTTGGGGCGGGAGGCGACGGCGTTGCTCAGTACGGTGCTGGCGCTGGCGATCTTCAGTGTGATGCCGGTGATCGTCCGGGCGTTGGAGAAGGGCGACAAGCCGTGACGCAGTTATGAGCCTGCAAACACAACCTGTGGGAGCGGGCTTGCTCGCGAAGGCGGCGTGACAAGCCATATGTTCATCGAGTGACACACCGCTTTCGCGAGCAAGCCCGCACAGGTTTTTCGTCATCCAGCTTCTTTGTTACTACGCTTGAATCAAACCCGCTCCGGCGGCGCCTCGCTCGGCGGGTCACCCAGCGGCGGTTGTGGGTCGGGTGGCGGGTCTTTCTCTGGAATAGGCTCGGGATCAGGGCCGGGCGGGGGCAAGTTGGGGACGTCGATGTTCGGATCGGGTGTTTCGGCCGGGATGGGAATATTCATCGAGACAGGTCTCCGTGGCGCACATGGCTTGAGTCGTGCTTATTGTTGTTGACCGCCTCGCACCGGCTTTGATCCCCGGAATGCATCGGGGCAAATCCCTCTGAACTTTTAGCTGCTGATTCGGTTCGGAGTTTAAGTGAGTTTTTTCAGGGACCCGTTGGGCCTTTACCGCCACAAGCGCGTCCATGGGGCGTAAAAGGAGCGATGCTCGATGACTGCCGAACATTCGACTGAACTGGTCTGCAACCCGCATTTTCCGGTGTCCCAAGCCTTACTGTTGCCGCGTATTGCTATTGAAAACACCATGCCGGTGATCGACGCTGGACAATTCGCCGCCAAGGCCGTGGCTGGGCAGGACGTGGCAGTGACCAGCAAAGTCTTCGCCGATGGTCACGACAAGCTGGCCGTGCGCATTCGCTGGCGTGCGCTGCAGGACGATGTGTGGAACAGCGAGGTCATGAGTGACTTGGGTAACAACGGCTGGCGCGGCCAGTTCAATGTGCCGGAACAAGGCCGCTATGTGTTTTGTATCGAAGCCTGGATCGATCAGTTCGCCAGTTTTCGCTACGAGCTGGAGAAGAAATTCGGTGCAGGGGTGCCGATCAGCCTGGAGTTGCAAGAAGGGCGCAACCAAGTGCAAATGGCCGTCGAGCGCAGCACGGGTGAACTGAGCGAGCAACTGGCGGCCTTGCACCATGAGCTCTCCGGCCTGTTGCCGACCGAGCAGGTGGCGCTGTTCCTGGCCGCGCGCAGTGCCGATTTGATGTCCCGGGCCGATCATCGCCCATACTTGAGCGTCAGCCCCGAGTACCCGCTGGATGTGGAGCGCAAGCTGTCCGAGTTTGCCAGCTGGTATGAGCTGTTTCCCCGCTCGATCACTGACGATCCCCAGCGCCACGGTACTTTCAACGACGTGCATTCGCGCCTGGCGGTGATCCAGGACATGGGCTTCGACGTGCTGTACTTCCCGCCGATCCACCCCATCGGTCGCAGTTTCCGCAAAGGTCCGAACAATTCCCTCACTGCCGCTCCGGACGACCCGGGCAGCCCGTATGCCATTGGCAGCGAGGAGGGTGGGCACGAGGCCATTCACTCGCAATTGGGTAGCCGCGAGGACTTCCGGCGCCTGGTGGCGGCGGCCGCTGACCACGGCCTGGAGATCGCCCTGGACTTCGCGATCCAATGTTCCCAAGACCACCCCTGGCTCAAGCAGCACCCAGGCTGGTTCAACTGGCGGCCGGACGGCACGATCAAATATGCGGAAAACCCGCCGAAGAAGTACCAGGACATCGTCAATGTTGATTTCTACGCGGCCGATGCGATTCCCAGCCTGTGGACGGAGCTGCGGGACATCGTGGTGGGCTGGGTCAAGGAGGGCGTGAAGATATTCCGCGTCGACAACCCCCACACCAAGCCACTGCCGTTCTGGCAATGGCTGATCGCCGATGTCCGGGCTCAATACCCTGAAGTGATCTTCCTGGCTGAAGCGTTCACCACGCCGGCCATGATGGCGCGACTGGGCAAGGTCGGTTATTCCCAGAGTTACACTTATTTCACCTGGCGCAACACCAAGGCTGAGTTGGCGACTTACTTCAGCGAACTCAATGAGTCGCCGTGGCGTGAATGCTACCGGCCGAATTTTTTCGTCAACACGCCAGACATCAATCCGGCCTTTCTCCATGACTCGGGGCGCCCGGGCTTCTTGATCCGTGCGGCCCTGGCAACCATGGGCTCAGGTCTGTGGGGCATGTATTCGGGCTTCGAACTGTGCGAATCGGCACCGGTGCCGGGCAAGGAGGAATACCTCGATTCGGAGAAGTACGAGATCCGCCCCCGGGACTTCACCGCGCCGGGCAACATCGTTGCCGAGATCGCCCAGCTCAACCGTATTCGCCGGCAGAACCCGGCGCTGCAAACCCACCTGGGCCTGAAAATCTACAACGCCTGGAACGACAACATTCTCTATTTCGGCAAGCGCACCGCCGACGGCAGCAATTTCATTCTGGTGGCGGTGAGCCTCGATCCGCACAACCCGCAGCAAGCCAGTTTTGAGTTGCCGCTGTGGGAGATGGGCCTGCCGGACGACGCCCAGACCCAGGGCGAGGATCTGATGAATGGACATCGTTGGAGCTGGTACGGCAAGTACCAGTTCATGCGGATTGACCCGGCGTACCAGCCGTTCGGGATTTGGCGGATCAGCGTAGCGTGATGCGCACTCCCACAGGCTCTGCGTAAGAATATGTAGGAGCTGAGTAGGAGCTGTCGAGTGCAACGAGGCTGCGATCTTTCCAAAGACACTTGAGTCTCAAGCGAAAGATCAAAAGATCAAAAGATCGCAGGCTTCGCCAGCTCCTACAGGGGGATAAGGCCCCGCGCCACAAAAAGACCCCACAAGCCTGAATCC
Source organism: Pseudomonas sp. RL_105y_Pfl2_101 (assembly GCF_963970585.1). Classification (NCBI taxonomy): domain Bacteria; kingdom Pseudomonadati; phylum Pseudomonadota; class Gammaproteobacteria; order Pseudomonadales; family Pseudomonadaceae; genus Pseudomonas; species Pseudomonas sp. RL_105y_Pfl2_101. The sequence goes on along the minus strand of NZ_CAXAPG010000013.1, from coordinate 53,815 downwards.
CGCGGCTTTATTGAATTCATCAGGAGTTGCAAATGGCGAAGAAACCACGGTCTGCCACCTTCATCAAAGATCCGCTCTGGTACAAGGACGCGGTGATTTACCAGGTCCACGTCAAATCCTATTTCGACTCTAATAACGACGGGATCGGTGACTTTCCGGGCCTGATCGAAAAGCTCGACTATATCGCCGACCTGGGCGTCAACACCATCTGGCTACTGCCGTTCTATCCTTCGCCCAGGCGTGACGACGGTTATGACATTGCCGAATACCGTGGCGTCAGCCCCGACTACGGCACCCTGGCCGATGCGCGGCGGTTCATTGCCGAAGCCCATAAGCGCAACCTGCGGGTGATCACCGAACTGGTCATCAACCACACCTCGGACCAGCACCCCTGGTTCCAGCGCGCGCGCAAGGCCAAGCCGGGCTCGAAGGCGCGGGACTTCTATGTCTGGTCCGATGACGACCACAAGTACGACGGCACGCGAATCATTTTCCTGGACACCGAAAAGTCCAACTGGACCTGGGATCCGGTGGCAGGCCAGTACTTCTGGCACCGCTTTTACTCCCATCAGCCCGACCTCAACTTCGATAACCCACAGGTCATCAAGGCCGTGTTGTCGGTGATGCGCTACTGGTTGGACATGGGCATCGACGGCCTGCGCCTGGACGCCATCCCGTACTTGATCGAGCGCGACGGCACCAACAACGAAAACCTGCCCGAGACCCATGACGTCCTGAAGTTGATCCGTGCCGAGATCGACGCCAACTACCCCGACCGCATGTTGCTGGCCGAAGCCAACCAGTGGCCGGAAGACACCCAGTTGTACTTCGGCGATGTCGATGCCCAAGGGATGAACGGTGACGAATGCCACATGGCCTTCCACTTCCCGTTGATGCCGCGCATGTACATGGCGCTGGCCCAGGAAGATCGCTTTCCTATCACCGACATCCTGCGCCAGACCCCGGAGATTCCCGCCAATTGCCAGTGGGCGATTTTCCTGCGCAACCACGATGAGTTGACCCTGGAGATGGTCACCGATAAGGAGCGTGACTACCTGTGGAACTACTACGCGGCCGACCGTCGGGCGCGTATCAACCTGGGCATTCGTCGGCGCCTGGCGCCGTTGGTGGAGCGCGACCGTCGTCGCGTCGAGCTGCTCAACAGCCTGCTGCTGTCGATGCCCGGCACGCCGACGCTGTACTACGGCGATGAAATCGGCATGGGCGACAATATTTACCTGGGCGACCGCGATGGCGTGCGTACACCGATGCAGTGGTCCATTGACCGCAACGGCGGTTTCTCCCGCGCCGACCCGGCCAGCCTGGTGCTACCGCCGATCATGGACCCGCAGTACGGCTACCAGTCGGTCAACGTCGAGACCCAGGCCGGCGACCCACACTCGTTGCTCAACTGGACCCGACGCATGCTGGCGGTGCGTAAGCAGTCCAAGGCCTTTGGCCGTGGCACGTTGAAGATGCTCTCGCCGAGCAACCGCCGGATCCTGGCCTATACCCGCGAATACACCGGGCCCGACGGCAAGCACGAGATCATCCTGTGTGTGGCCAACGTGTCCCGCAGCGCCCAGGCCGCCGAACTGGATTTGTCGGCCTACGCCGGCATGGTCCCGGTGGAGATGTTGGGCGGCAATGCTTTCCCACCCATCGGCCAGTTGAACTTTCTGCTGACCCTGGCGCCGTACGGCTTCTATTGGTTCGTCATGGCGGCAGAAAACCAGATGCCGAGCTGGCACGTGGAGCCGGCCCAGAGCTTGCCGGACTTCACCACGCTGGTGCTGAAGAAACGCCTGGAAGAATTGCTCGAAGCGCCATCGTGCACCACGTTGGAGCAAACCATCCTGCCGAACTGGCTGCAGAACCGGCGTTGGTTCGCCGGCAAGGACAGCGCGATCGAGAAGGTTGAGATTGTCTATGGCGTGCGCTTTGGTGATCCGCAGCACCCCGTGCTGCTCAGCGAAATCGATGTCACCAGCGGCGGTCAGACCCTGCGTTATCAGCTGCCGTTCGGTCTGCTTGCCGAAGACCAGGTCGGTGCGGCGCTGCCGCAGCAACTGGCGTTGTCGCGGGTGCGTCGGGTGCGTCAGGTGGGTTTGATCACCGATGCATTCAGCCTGGAAAACTTCGTGCGCACCGTACTGCACAGCATGCAGGCCGCTACGGTGCTGTCGTTCGCCGAAGGTGAGTTGCGCTTCGAACCCACCGAAGGCCTGGCCGCGCTGAACCTGGGCGACGAGCCAGAGGTGCGTTACCTGTCCGCCGAACAGTCCAACAGTTCGGTGGTAGTGGGCAGCAGCCTGGTGCTCAAGCTGATTCGCAAGGTCGCCTCGGGTGTGCACCCGGAACTGGAAATGAGCGCTTACCTGACCGCTGCCGGTTTCAGCAACATCTCACCGCTGCTGGGTTCGGTGGTTCGCCGTGACGCCCAGGGTGAAGATGCGCTGCTGATGATCGCCCAGGGCTATTTGAGCAATCAGGGCGATGCCTGGGAATGGACCCAGAACAACCTCGAACGCGCCTTGCGTGATGAGCTGGCGGACGCGGTGTCCGAGCAGGAGCAGCATTACAACGCCCTGGGCGAACTGAAGGATTTCGCCTGCATGTTCGGCCAGCGCCTGGGGGAAATGCACCAGGTATTGGCCCAGGTCACCGACGACCCGGACTTCGCACCTCAGGCTACCAACGCCAAGCAAGCCCAGGCCATTGGCAAGGACGTGGCCGCCCAAGTGGAAAACGCCTTGCGTCTGCTCAAGCAGAAGCAGGGTCAATTGAACCCCGCGGACCAGGCCATGGTCGCACGCTTGCTGAAGCACAAAAAAACTGTCCTGGCCCATGTCCAGGCACTGGCCGGCAAGGCTGAGGGAGGCTTGCGCATTCGTGTCCATGGTGACCTGCACCTGGGTCAGGTGCTGGTGATCAAGGGCGACGCCTACCTGATCGACTTCGAAGGTGAGCCGGCGCGACCATTGCATGAGCGACGGGGCAAGCACAGCCCCTATAAGGACGTCAGTGGCGTGCTGCGCTCCTTCGATTATGCGGCAGCCATGGCGATTCACTTGCACACCGTCGACAGCACGGCCGATGCCGATGCGGCGCGGCAACGGGTCGCCGATCGTTATTTGAAAGAGGCTCGCCAGGCATTTGTCGAGGCATATCGGCTGGCGGCAGCTAGTCTTGCCCATGAGTGGAAGGATGCTGAAGGCGAAGACGCCGCGCTGGCGTTGTTCGGCCTGGAGAAGGCGGCCTATGAAGTGGCCTATGAAGCCGAGAATCGCCCCGCCTGGCTGCCCGTGCCGTTGCACGGTCTGGTCGGGCTGTTGAGTGGGCTGCAACCCTTTTCCGACATAGCCGGACCGATTTAGTGGAGAGAATCATGAGTGTCTCGAACAAAGAACCACAGGGGCAGGCCAAGGAGTCCTTGCTGCCGGCGCCCCATGACATCGACGCGCTGGTGCGTGCCGAACACCACGACCCGTTTTCTATTCTGGGGCCGCACGGCGACGCCGCCGGCGGCCAGTTCATTCGCGCGTATCTGCCCGGTGCCCTGAGCGTGCATGTGCTGGCGCGCGAGGGGGGCGAAGAGCTGGGGGAGCTGCAAGCCACCGAAACCCCGGGGCTGTTCGTCGGCCATTTCGATCGAGCCCAGGCGTACTTGCTGCGCACCCGTTGGGCCGGCGGCGAGCAAGTTGCCGAAGACCCCTACAGCTTCGGTCCGTTGCTGGGGGAGATGGACCTTTACCTGTTTGGTGAGGGCAATCACCGCGATCTCAGTTCCTGCCTCGGTGCGCAACTGACCACCGTCGATGGTATCGACGGCGTGCGTTTCGCTGTCTGGGCGCCGAACGCCCGGCGCGTTTCGGTGGTCGGGGATTTCAACGTCTGGGACGGGCGGCGACATCCGATGCGCATCCGTTATCCGGCCGGCGTATGGGAGATATTCATTCCCAGGCTGGGTCCCGGCGAAGGTTACAAGTATGAAATCCTCGGCGCCCACGGCATCCTGCCGCTCAAGGCCGACCCGGTGGCCCTGGCCACGCAGATGCCGCCAGACACGGCGTCGAAAGTCGCCTCACCCTTGAAGATCGAGTGGCAGGACGACGAGTGGATGCAGCACCGTCGCGAGCGGCAGCTCCCAGGTGCGCCGCTGTCGATCTACGAGTTGCACGCCGGCTCCTGGCAGTGCGAAATCGACGAGGCGGGGGAGGTGGCCCGGCAATACAACTGGCATGAGATGGCCGAGCGGCTGATCCCGTATGTCAAGGACTTGGGCTTCACCCACATCGAGCTGATGCCGATCATGGAGCACCCGTTCGGGGGGTCCTGGGGCTATCAGCCGCTGTCGCAATTCGCGCCGACGGCACGCTTCGGTTCGCCGGACGATTTCGCGGCGTTCGTCAACGCCTGCCACCAAGCCAATATCGGGGTCATCCTCGACTGGGTGCCGGCGCATTTCCCCACCGACACCCACGGCCTGGCCCAGTTCGACGGCACCGCGCTGTACGAATACGGCAACCCGCTGGAAGGCTTCCACCAGGATTGGGACACGCTGATCTACAACCTGGGCCGCACTGAAGTGCATGGCTTCATGCTGGCCTCGGCGCTGCACTGGCTCAAGCATTTTCACGTCGATGGCCTGCGGGTGGATGCCGTGGCCTCGATGTTGTACCGCGACTATTCGCGCAAGGCCGATGAGTGGGTGCCCAACCGCCACGGCGGACGCGAAAATCTCGAAGCCATCGATTTCCTGCGGCACCTCAACGATGTGGTGGCGTTGGAAACCCCTGGCGCGCTGATCATCGCGGAAGAATCCACGGCATGGCCAGGTGTCAGCCAGAGCACCCAGCAGGGCGGCCTCGGTTTCGCCTACAAGTGGAACATGGGCTGGATGCACGATTCGCTGCACTACATCCAGCAAGACCCGGTGTACCGCGCCCATCACCACAACGAACTGAGCTTTGGCCTGGTGTATGCCTGGTCCGAGCGCTTCGTCCTGCCGATTTCCCACGACGAAGTGGTCCATGGCAAACGCTCGCTGATCGACAAAATGCCCGGTGACCGCTGGCAGAAATTCGCCAACCTGAGGGCCTATCTCAGCTTCATGTGGGGCCATCCCGGCAAGAAGCTGTTGTTCATGGGCTGTGAGTTCGGCCAATGGCGCGAGTGGAACCACGACCAGCAGTTGGACTGGTACCTGCTGCAATACCCTGAGCACCGTGGCGTGCAGAAGCTGGTGAGCGATTTGAACCGGCTGTATCGCGAAGAACCGGCGCTGTATGACCAGGATGATGCGCCCCAGGGCTTCCAGTGGTTGATTGGCGACGATGCCCTCAACAGCGTCTACGCCTGGCTGCGCTGGAGCAAGGAGGGCCGGCCGGTGCTGGTGGTCGCCAACTTCACACCGGTGCCGCGCGAGGCCTACCGGGTCGGCGTGCCGTTCGCCGGGCGCTGGGTCGAATTACTCAACAGCGATGCCGACACTTACGCCGGTTCCAACTATGGCAATGGCGGTGGTGCCTTCACCGAAGAAGTGCCCAGCCATGGTCAGGCCCTGTCGCTGGAACTCAACTTGCCGCCGTTGGCGGTATTGATCCTGCGGCCGGAGGGTTAGTCGCAACGCTTGCCATGCAGTCCCCGGTGGGAGCGAGCCTGCTCGCGATGACGGTAGATCAGTCACCTGGATAGAGTCTGACACTGCGCAATAGCGAGCAAGCTCCCTTCCACAAGGGATATTGCTCGCTTCAGCGAACCAGGCACGGCCGCTTGTTGTTGAACGTCCAGCCCGGAATCAGGAACTGCATCGCCACCGCATCGTCTCGCGCGCCAAGGCCCATGCCCTTGTACAACTCATGGGCCTTGGCCAGTTGGTCGGTGTCCAGCTCAATCCCCAGCCCCGGTTTCTTCGGCACCTGCACGCAGCCGCGCTGGATCTGCAACGGCGCCTTGGTCAGCCGCTGGCCGTCCTGCCAGATCCAATGGGTATCGATCGCCGTGATGTCACCCGGTGCGGCAGCCGCCACGTGGGTGAACATTGCCAGGGAAATGTCGAAATGGTTGTTGGAGTGCGAGCCCCACGTCAGGCCCCATTCATTGCACATTTGCGCCACGCGCACCGAACCCTGCAGGGTCCAGAAATGCGGGTCTGCCAGGGGAATGTCCACGGACTGCAAGGTGATGGCGTGGCCCATCTCGCGCCAGTCGGTGGCGATCATGTTGGTGGCGGTCTTCAGGCCCGTGGCGCGGCGGAACTCGGCCATGACCTCGCGGCCCGAATAGCCGTTCTCGGCACCGCAAGGGTCCTCGGCATAGGCCAGCACGTTGTGCTGGTCGCGGCACAAACGGATGGCTTCCTTGAGTGACCAGGCGCCGTTCGGGTCCAGGGTGATGCGTGCCTGAGGAAAGCGCTCGGCCAGCGCCGTAACCGCTTCGATCTCCGCGTCGCCTTGGAGCACGCCGCCCTTGAGCTTGAAATCCTGGAAACCATAGCGGGCGTGGGCGGCTTCGGCCAGGCGCACCACGGCGTCGGCGTCCAGGGCTCTCTCATGGCGCACGCGAAACCAGTCGTTGTCGGCGTCCGGTTCGCTGCGGTAGGGCAGGTCGGTCTGCTGGCGATCGCCGACGTAAAACAGATAGCCGAGCATCTTCACTTCATCGCGCTGCTGGCCCTCGCCGAGCAGGGCCGCGACCGGTACGTCCAGGTGTTGGCCGAGCAGGTCCAGCAGTGCCGCTTCCAGGCCGGTCACCGCGTGGATGGTGATGCGCAGGTCGAAAGTCTGCAGGCCACGGCCACCGACATCGCGGTCGGCAAAGGCGTGGCGCACGGTGTTGAGGATCTTCTGGTACGTGCCGATGGGGCTGCCGACCACCAGCGAACGGGCGTCTTCGAGGGTTTGGCGAATGCGTTCGCCACCGGGGACTTCGCCCACGCCGGTATGGCCGGCGTTGTCCTTAAGAATAACAATGTTGCGGGTGAAGAACGGGCCGTGGGCGCCGCTGAGGTTCAGCAACATGCCGTCATGGCCGGCCACGGGCACGACCTGCATGCTGGTGATGATCGGGGCTTTGCGGGTGTCTTGGGTATGCATAATTGTCCCACTCGTTGTTTTTATACGGGCATCGTATGGCAGTGATGTTGATAGACATCATACAACTTGATTTTTTTATCTTACAAGCGCCCTTTGATTTTTTGGCTGCGTTCTTATCTTGGATTCTTGTTATTTACCTGATTTTGCTGAGATTTGTAGTAGGTGTTAAGAGTTTTATCGATCTGCTCCAGTCTGGCGGAACTGCTGGATGGATGCCATGATTTTGGTTGTCATACAAGTTGTCGGCCGATGGGGTTTTTCCCAGCCGTACAGACTGCTCTTTCAAGGATCCGCGACCATGCAGCCGAACACCGAAATACCTGCCCGCAAGCGCACCCAGAATCTGGCCTATGACCTGGTGGAGAAGTTGAGTCAGAGCATTCTGCTGGGGCAACTGAAACCGGGGGAGAAGCTGCCCTCCGAAGGCGCTATCGTGCAGGAGCACGGGGTCAGCCGCACGGTGGTGCGCGAGGCGCTTTCCAAGTTGCAGGCTTCGGGGTTGGTGGAGACCCGCCACGGCATCGGCACCTTTGTGCTGGCGCAAACCGGCGAGCCGGGGTTGCGGCTCAATGTCGACACGGCGGCGGGGGTGCGGGCAATCCTGGAGCTGCGCCTGGGCCTGGAAACCCAGGCAGTCGCCTTGGCGGCCCAACGTCGCAGCGAACGCCAACTGCAGCAGATGCGCCAGGCGCTGGATGACTATCAGCGGTTGTCCAGCAACAACGACAGCTGTGTCGAAGCTGACCGGTGCTTCCATCTGCTCATCGCCGAAGCCACGGACAACGCCTGTTTTGTCGAAATCATGCAGCACTTGGGCAGTGCGATGATCCCCAGGACGCGAGTGAACGTGGCCGAACGCGGCCAGGCGGATCTGGGCAAGCTGGCACAGTTGGCCAACCTGGAGCACGAAGCGATCTTCAACGCCATCAAACGCCAAGACCCGGACGCCGCCCGCGCCGCCATGTGGCTGCACCTGACCAACAGCCGTGACCGGTTTGGCGCAGGTTCCTGACGGCTCATCGTCGCCTGACTCACCGCTTTCGCGAGCAGGCTCGCTCCCACAGTGGATTAGTGGTGCTCTGGGATTCTGTGCCCACCGCCAATCCTCTGTGGGAGCGAGCCTGCTCGCGATGAGGCCGGCAGGCCAAGCTCAAAACCAACAGGCAAAAAAAACCGGCGCAACCGAGGTTGCGCCGGTGGTGGTGCCAGTGGTTGTGCGGATATTCGTGGATCCGCGCAACCACCGTTGAACCTGTGTCGGTTATGCCCGTTCCAGTGCCAGGGCCACGCCTTGGCCGCCGCCGATGCACAGTGTCGCGAGGCCTTTCTTGGCGTCGCGCTTGATCATTTCATGCAGCAACGACACCAGGACTCTACACCCCGATGCGCCGATAGGGTGGCCCAGGGCGATGGCGCCGCCATTGACGTTGACCTTATCCATGTCCCATTTCAGTTCCCGGGCCACGGCCAGCGACTGGGCGGCGAAGGCTTCGTTGGCTTCGACCAGGTCCAGTTGATCCAACGACCAGCCGGCCTTGTCCAGGCAGCGGCGGGTGGCCGATACCGGGCCAATGCCCATGATGGCCGGATCGACGCCAGCGTTGGCGTAGGCGCTGATTTTCGCCAGCACGGGCAGGCCCAGGGCCTTGGCTTTTTCCGCGCTCATCAGGATCACGGCGGCGGCGCCATCGTTGAGCGAGGACGCGTTGCCCGCGGTGACGCTGCCGTCCTTCTTGAAGGCAGGCTTGAGCTTGCCCAAGGATTCGGCGGTCGTACCGGCGCGCGGTTGCTCATCGGTGGCGAACGCCACGGGATCGCCTTTGCGCTGGGGAATCAGGATCGGGGTGATCTCATCGGCGAACCGACCGCCCTCGATAGCGGCGACGGCCTTCTGCTGGGATGCGGCAGCGAAAGCGTCCTGCTCCTCGCGGCTGATGCCGTACTTGTCCACCAGGTTCTCGGCGGTGACGCCCATGTGGTAATCGTTGAAGGCATCCCACAGGCCGTCGGTGATCATGCTGTCGATCATCTTCGCGTGGCCCATGCGCAGGCCCGTGCGGGCGGCCGGCAACACGTAAGGGGCCAGGCTCATGTTCTCCATGCCGCCGGCGATGATGACGTCGGCGTCGCCACAGCGGATCGCCTGGGCGCCCAGGTGCAACGCTTTGAGCCCCGAGCCGCAGACCTTGTTCAGGGTCAGCGCTGGCACCGCATGAGGCAGGCCGGACAGAATCGCCGCCTGGCGAGCCGGGTTTTGCCCGGACCCTGCGGTCAGCACCTGGCCAAGAATCACTTCATCGACCTGTTCGCCCGACAAACCGGTCTGTTCCAGCAGGCGACGAATCACCGCGGCACCGAGTTCCGGCGCGGGAATGGAAGCCAGCGAACCCTGGAAACTGCCGATGGCGGTACGGGTAGCGGCGACAATCACGACTTCTTGCATCGAATCTCTCCTCACTGGGCAGCGAACTGCATTTCAGGCACGTGGTCCGGCACGATCAGTTTGCCGGCGGTCTTGGCAACGATTTCCTCGACGCTGACGCCCGGGGCACGTTCTTTCAGGATGAAGGCGCCGTCCTGGATTTCCAGGTAGGCCAGGTCGGTCAGCACCCGCTTGATGCAACCGGCACCGGTCAGCGGCAGGCTGCAACGCGGCAGCAGTTTCGATTCGCCGTCCTTGGACGCATGGGTCATGGTGACGATGATGTTCTCGGCACCGGCCACCAGGTCCATCGCGCCGCCCATGCCCTTGACCAGCTTGCCGGGGATCATCCACGAGGCGATGTTGCCTTCGACATCCACCTCGAATGCGCCCAGCACGGTCAGGTCGATATGGCCGCCACGGATCATGGCAAACGATTCGGCCGAAGAGAAGATCGACGCGCCAATGCGTGCGGTGACCGTCTGCTTGCCGGCGTTGATCATGTCGGCATCGACTTCGGCTTCGGTGGGGAACGCGCCCATGCCGAGCAGGCCGTTTTCCGACTGCAGCATGACTTCCATGCCTTCAGGAATGTAGTTGGCGACCAGGGTCGGAATGCCGATGCCCAGGTTCACGTAGTAGCCGTCCTGCATTTCGCGGGCGACGCGTTGAGCCATTTGTTCGCGGGAAAGTGCCATGTTGTTATTCCTTCATTCGGGCCGGGGGCAGGGGATCACTTACGCACGGTGCGCTGTTCGATGCGTTTTTCGAACGTGCCGCAAATGACCCGGTCGACGTAGATGCCAGGGGTGTGGATCTGCGTCGGGTCCAGCTCGCCGGGTTCGACGATTTCTTCGACTTCCACCACAGTGATCTTGCCCGCCGTGGCGGCCAGCGGATTGAAGTTCTGGGCGGTGTGGCGATAGATCACGTTGCCGAAATGGTCAGCCTTCCAGCCTTTGACGATGGCGAAGTCGCCAGTGATGGATTCTTCCATCAGGTATTGGCGACCATGGAACTCACGCACTTCCTTGCCTTCGGCCACCGGGGTGCCGACGCCGGTGGCGGTGAAGAACGCCGGGATGCCGGCGCCACCGGCGCGCATTTTTTCGGCGAGGGTGCCTTGGGGGGTCAGTACGACTTCGATTTCGCCGCTGAGCAGTTGCTGCTCGAACAGGGCATTTTCGCCCACATAGGAGGCGATCACCTTGCGGATTTGCCGGTCTTCCAGCAGTACGCCGAGGCCGAAGCCGTCGACGCCGCAGTTGTTGGACACCACGGTGAGGTCGCGGATGCCCTTGTGCTTGATCTCGGCGATCAGGTTTTCCGGGATACCACATAGGCCGAAGCCGCCGGCAATGACGGTCATGCCATCCTTCAAGCCTTCCAACGCTTCTTCATAGGAACTCACGCGTTTGTCGAAACCTGCCATAGACACCTCTTTTATTCTTGATGGGGTCACAATGGGATGCAGTGTTGCGCCAAGTCATATATTTGTTAAGTTGATTTTTAGATTGAATTGATTGATAAAACTCAATAGTCGCCTCCCCTGTAGGAGCTGTCGAGTGCAACAAGGCTGCGATCTTCCCAAAGACACTTGAATCTCAAGCGAAAGCAAAAGATCAGGATCAAAAGATCGCAGCCTTCGGCAGCTCCTACGCAACCGGACACAGGACGCTCATGACCCTCAAGCAAATCCGTGCCTTCCTCACCGTGGCCCAGAGCCTGAGCTTTGCCGTGGCTTGCGAGCGGCTGCACCTGTCCCAGTCGGCCCTGAGCTTGACCATCAAGGCCCTGGAAGAAGGGCTCGGTGGCCGTCTGTTCAGTCGCAACACTCGTAACGTGGCGTTGACCCCCGAAGGTGAGTCGTTGCTGCCATTGGCCCGCCGGCTGGTGGCCGACTGGGACAATGCCGAGGACGAAATGCGCCAGCGCTTCACCTTGCAGCGTGGCCGCGTGACGTTGGCGGCGATGCCGTCATTTGCCGGCAACCTGCTGCCGCCGATCCTCAAGACCTTCCGTGCCCGCTATCCGAATGTCAACGTCACGGTCAACGACGTGATCAACGAACAGGTGCTTGAGATGGTGCGTGATCGGCATGTCGAATTGGGCGTGGCGTTCGAGCCGATGCGCGGTTCGTCATTGGCGTTCACACCCTTGTATCTCGATCGCTTCGTCGCGGTAGTGCCGCTGGACTCACCGCTTGCCCAGCGCGACGAAATCCACTGGGAAAACCTGCTGGAACAGCCCTTCATCACGCTGCAACGGCCATCCACGGTACGGGTGATGCTGGAAGAGCATCTGCAGGCCCGGGGCATGAAACTGCCTGTGGAGTTCGAGAGCCACCAGTTGGCGACCGTTGGGCGAATGGTTGCCAGCGGGCTGGGGGTGAGTGCCGTGCCGGCGCTGTGTGTCGGGCAGATGCATGAACTGGGTGCCCGCTGCATCACCTTGCGCGATCCGGTGATCGAACGGGCCGTCGGCGTGCTGACCAAGCCGGGGCATGAACTGTCGGCGGCGGCGCAGGCGTTGTTCGATACGCTCAGGGATCAGGATTTGGCCGTGCGTTAACCACCGTCCCCTTGTGGGAGCGAGCCTGCTCGCGATGCGGTGGCATATTCAATATAGATGTCAGCTGAACCACCGCTATCGCGAGCAGGCTCGCTCCCACAGGGGAGAGTGGTAGTGTGGTTAGAACGGGTGTTGTGTCAGCAACGGCAGTAATTGTTCACACGGCTCTTCCAGCTTGAGGTCCAGCAGCTCATCGGCCCGGGTCTTGCCCCGGTTGATCGCCAGCAGCGGCTTGCCCTGGTCCTTGATGGCCCGGCACAGGCGAAACGCCGAATACGCCATCAGCGACGAGCCCACCACCAGCAGACCGTCTGCCCGCTCGACGGCTTGCAGGGCGCGGGTCGCGGTGGGGGGGGCGACGTTCTCGCCGAAAAACACCACATCAGGTTTCAACCGCTCGCCGTCGCAGTGACGGCAGCGGGGTACCTGGAAGCGCGCCTCGAAGGCCGGGTCGAGCAGAGTGTCGCCATCGGGCGCTTGTGCCGCATCAACACCAGCCAGGTAAGGGTTTTCGGTTTCCATCAACTGCTGAATCTGCTGTCGTTCGCTGCGCTGGCCGCAATCCAGGCACAGCACGCGATGCAGGCTGCCGTGCAGTTCGATAACGTCCTGGCTGCCGGCCTGGTCATGCAGCGTGTCGACATTCTGGGTGATCAGGCCGGTGATGCGTTGCCGTGCCTGCAACGTGGCCAAGGCCTCATGAGCCGCGTTCGGCCTGGCCTGCCGCACGCGTGGCCAGCCCAACATCGCCCGCGCCCAATAGCGCCGTCGTGCCTCGGCCTGGGCGAGGAACTCCTGGTACATCATCGGCTGTCGACCCCGGCGTACACCGTCGCTGTCGCGGTAGTCGGGGATGCCCGAAGGGGTGCTGATGCCGGCCCCCGTGAGCACCAGGAAACGGCGTCCGGCCATGTACGCCTGCAACTGATCGAGCGGCTCGCGGTGGAAGTCGTCCGGCATGGGTGTTTCTCCGTGTGGATTCGTTGAGGGTAGCACCGTCGGGAACGGGGCCTGCGTCACGCCTTTCGTCGCCCAGTGACGCTGTGCGGCAAACTTTCCTTGTAGGTGGGGCCTCCACACTTATATGCGAAAGAGCAACCGGGTTGTTTCGGTCGCTCTGAACCTGTCGCAGAGGAGGCGTATGAAGCAGACCATCGGTGAAGTACGGGCCATCAATCGACAGAGCGCAATGGTGGGTGTGTACGTGGCACAGGAGCACGGCCATACCGTGCTAGCCCTGCGTTCGGCCAATGACATCGATATTGGCGACATCCTGAAGTGGGAAAGCGGCACGGCCTTGGGCACTCAGTCCTATCACAACCAGACCAAGGGCTGGACCGCCGATGTGTATGTGGCAAACCACGGTGTGGCGACGGCCAACCTTGAGGTCCAGTTGCTGGTGGGCTCTTCCTGACGGCGCCTTCGAGACCGCTGCAATGGGCTGGCGTCGTTACCTGGCTTTTCCCGCAGGATTTTTCGCTGGATGAGGTTTCAGGGTTCAGGGCTGCTCATCAGTCACTGTCTGTTCAATAGCCGGTTGCAATAAAGGCCGAGGCGGCGGGGATATGAATAACGACATTGACCACTCGTCGCCGTTGCAGGTTTCTCTTAAAACCTTGGTGGCGTCATGTTTTCCGAATAAGGCGAGTCAGCAAGGTTCGTTGATATCAACTAAACGAGGTGAATGAAATGGCTAACACAGGAAATAACAATCCCGGCAATTTCGCTAACGATCGTGAAAAGGCATCGGCAGCCGGGAAAAAGGGTGGCCATGCATCAGGTGGTAACTTCGCCAATAATCCTGAGCGTGCATCCGAGGCCGGGCGCAAGGGAGGGCAGGCATCGGGTGGTAATTTTGCCAACGACCCTGGGCGTGCCGCAGAGGCCGGGCGCAAAGGCGGACAGGCCTCGGGCGGTAATTTTGCCAATGACCCTGGGCGGGCTTCGGAAGCCGGCCGCAAAGGTGGCCAGGCGTCGGGCGGCAACTTTGCCAACGACCGGGAGAAAGCCTCCGCAGCGGGTAGAAAAGGCGGTGAGAACAGCCGCGCCGGCGGCCGTGATACATAATGCCCGGTGACATGGCGAGCCTCCTGTCCATGGCATGGGGGCCCATTGGTTTATGTAACTGTTTTGCCGCGCTTGAACGAGTGTCAGGTTCACAGTCCTTTCGCTCTATTCATTGAGAGATGTTCGCTAGTTGTTGAGTCAATTAGCGTTCGTCTCGTTTATTGAATAGAAAATAGATCCTATTACTTCTTCTGGTGTTTGTGGGGCTGTCAGCGGCAGCGTCCTCATGACCTGTATTTTGATTGATAGGGTTAATCAGGTTCGAAAGCGCAGGCAACGTGCAATCCTCTACGGGCGCCGACTTGGGTTCGGGGATGCAAGGTGACAAACTGTAAAAAACGGCGAAGCGGCAACTCTTTACCTGATATCCGTCTGATCGTTTCCGGAACGATCAGCCATACCACGGCCAAGACCAATAAGGACATTCGATGGACCAACCCACCTCCCGGATCCGATCCCCCTGGCGCACCTGGCTCAACCCCGTGCAAGACAACCTGTTGCTGGGGGTAACCTTCTGGCTCGGGCTGGCGGTGGTGACTGCATTGCTGCTCTACAGCGGCTACAACGCCCTGGTCGGTGCCGACCGTCAGAACCTGGGCTATGCGGTGTTGGGCGGTGCCTCGGGCTTTGCCGCCACCGCCCTGGGGGCGTTGATGGCGGTGGTGCTGCGCGATATTGCCTCGCGTACCCAGGACATCATGCTCGGTTTTGCCGCCGGTATGATGCTTGCCGCCAGTTCGTTCTCATTGATCCTGCCGGGCATCGAAGCGGCACAGGTCATCTGTGGCAATCAGTTGCTCGCCGCGTTTGTCGTCGTGGTGGGCCTGGGCTTGGGCGTCGCCCTGATGATCGGCTTGGACCGTTTCGTGCCGCACGAGCACGAACTCAGTGGCCGGCGTGGGCCCCAGGCCGAGCGCATCAATCGTGTCTGGCTGTTCGTGCTTGCCATCACCTTGCACAATTTGCCGGAGGGCATGGCCATCGGCGTCAGTTTTGCCGACGGTGACTTCAAGGTCGGCCTGCCCCTGACCACCGCCATCGCCATCCAGGACATCCCTGAAGGCCTGGCCATTGCCATGGCGCTGCGAGTCACCGGTATCAGCGCCTTGCGTGCCGCGCTTATCGCGGTTGGCTCGGGGTTGATGGAACCACTGGGTGCGATGATCGGCCTGGGCATGTCGTCGGGCGTCGCCGTCGCGTACCCCATCAGCCTGGGGTTGGCGGCGGGGGCGATGATCTTCGTGGTGTCCCACGAGGTGATCCCCGAGACCCATCGCAATGGCCATGAAACCCCGGCCACCCTGGGGTTGATGATGGGGTTTGCGGTGATGATGTTTCTCGACACGGCGTTGGGTTGAAGGCTTGTCAAATACCTGTTGGATTAGATCCTGTGGGAGCTCCCACATTGGTTTGGTGTTTAGGCCAGGTCTCCCGTAACTCGCGACCTATACTCAACTCCGTGGGTGACCTGAATCCGGGGTGGCGCGATCGTGCTGCGTTCGCTGGTGTTGGCCGTTGTGCTCGTTCTGGCGGGGTGCGCCACGTCACAGCGCGCTCAACAGGCTGCCACGGTGACGATTGACCAGGCCATTTGGCGACAGGTGGACCAGCAGATCATCGCCGCATCGAAAAGCGCTATCGGACAGGCCGGACTCTACGCCCACGGGTCGATGGAACATTGGCGTGTGTTGGTCTATGAACGCACCGAGGCTGAGTTCATTCCCTGGTTCAGCAGTTATTGGACCCAGGAATGGCTGGCGGTGAAGGTCAGCTGGTATGCCGCCAGTGCCAAGGCTGAGGAGGATTCCCCAGCCCGGCGCCTGGCGGTTTACCTGCAAGAACAGTATCGCGAGCAGGTACTGGAGCCGGTGGCAGTGGAAATTGATCCCGAGGCGATCAGGGCGGCGGCGACGGACTACTACATACGCCAGCTCAATCAGCAGGTCCAGGTCATCGCCCTGCGGCATCGAATCCCGAACGATCTGATGAACCGGCGCCTGCACGGCATTGCTGCCATCAACCTGGGGCCGCCAGCGGCGCGTAACGCTTCGTTGTACGAGATGATCCACACCGAACCGCTGAACACACTGCCGGCTTATGCGGCCCTGATCGATCATGTCAACAAGGCTGCTGCCACAGGTGCCGGGCCCTCAGAGGCGGTGATCGCAACGGTGGCGCAACGCACCAGCGAAAAAATCGAGGCGCAATTTGCCACGCGTGGGGCGACCGGTGCGGCGGCGGCCTTGGCTGGGAAGGCGGCCGGAGCGTTGATTTCGGTGGGCGTGGCCGGTATTCGCGCGATCATCCACGAGGGCGAGCGGCCCGAAATGGAGGCGCAGATCCGCAAAAGCCTGAGCGCAGCGTTCGATGAGGCGTGGTTCAAGTCGCTCAAGCACCCCCTCAGCGGGGTGATGGCACCGATGTACTACCTGGACGAGGAAATAGAAGGCAACCTGGTGGAGGCGGACCTGGCCAATCGAGCGGTGGCATTGCCGGACATCAAGCCGTGACGGGCTGGCTCATTCTGATCCGAGGGTGATACGACAACCCTTGCGATGGCGGATCTGCTCGTTCGATGGGCGTTCCTTGATGAACTCGAAGCGCGGCTCGCCTTCGCTGTAGATCACCAGCCAGCCCCATTCGAGCTCGCTTTCATCCTGCCCAGGCTTGGGTGGTGAGGCCCACCAGGGTTCTTTTTGCATGATCTGGCGCATCGTCTACTCCTGCCGATTGATCCTTTGAACTATAGACCGCCCGATTTAATGACAGGCGCCAGTGAAAACGCTCGCTTCCTGTGGGAGCAAGGCTTGCCCGCGAAGCAGGCGACTCGGCTCCAGATAGACCGTGTGATCTTCATCGCGGGCAAGCCTTGCTCCCACAAAGTCTGCTCCCACAGCACCCTCGCCACAGGGTTGTGCGCCTGAAGCTTGATAATCAGTGTGCTCTGACCCCGCCCAACAGCGTCTAGCGTCTGTATCCCCGCACTCGAACGGGGAATGACTGGACCCCGCGCATATGCAAGCACTGTTGAACGAGATCCTCGATGCGGTTCGCCCCCTGATTGGTCAGGGCAAGGTGGCCGACTACATTCCGGCCCTGGGCACTGTGGCGCCCAACCAGTTGGGTATTGCCGTGTATGGCAACGACGGCGAGTTGTATTGCGCCGGCGACGCCGAAACAGCGTTTTCGGTGCAGAGTATTTCCAAGGTGTTCAGCCTGGTGCAGGCCATCGGGCATTCTGGCGAAGTGATTTGGGAGCGCCTGGGCCATGAGCCGTCCGGCCAACCGTTCAATTCCCTGGTGCAACTGGAATTCGAACGTGGTCGACCACGCAATCCGTTCATCAATGCCGGCGCGTTGGTGATCTG
The DNA here is from genome assembly GCF_963970585.1 of Pseudomonas sp. RL_105y_Pfl2_101. Taxonomy (NCBI): domain Bacteria; kingdom Pseudomonadati; phylum Pseudomonadota; class Gammaproteobacteria; order Pseudomonadales; family Pseudomonadaceae; genus Pseudomonas; species Pseudomonas sp. RL_105y_Pfl2_101. The sequence continues at coordinate 36,290 of NZ_CAXAPG010000013.1, read as the reverse complement.
CGATATCAACCAATCGCGTTTCGCCGCACCGGCCTTGTCGATGCGCGATTTCGTACGCCGTCTGTCGGGTAACCCACAGGTAATGGTGGACGGCAAGGTTGCCGAATCGGAATACCAGCACCGCGCCCGCAACGCGGCGATGGCGTACCTGATGCAATCGTTCGGCAATTTCCATAACGATGTGGAAGCGGTACTGCGCAGTTATTTCAGCCACTGCGCCCTGCGGATGAGCTGTGTCGACCTGGCGCGGGCGTTCTGCTTCCTGGCCAATGACGGGTTCTGCAAGCACAGCGGCGAACAGATCCTCACCGCCCGGCAAACCCAGCAGGTTAACTCCATCATGGCCACCAGCGGCTTGTACGATGAGGCTGGCAATTTCGCTTATCGCGTCGGCCTGCCGGGCAAGAGTGGTGTCGGTGGGGGGATTGTCGCCGTGGTGCCGGGGCGCTTCACGGTGTGCGTCTGGTCGCCTGAACTCAACGTCGCCGGCAACTCACTGGCCGGCATGGCAGCGCTGGAACTGATGAGCCAGCGGATCGGCTGGTCGGTGTTCTAGGGGCTTGTCTCACAAACAAAAAGGGCCCGCTCCTGATTCAGGCGTGGACCCTTTTGTTTAGGACGTATCAGCAGAGGCGGTCGATGACCCTAACCTCAGAAGTGTTCTGCATCGACTGCCAGGCCTGGGTCAGCGTTTGCAACACGCGACCGATGAAGTCTTTGTCGGCCGCGGCCTTCTTGCCAACGTAGCCCTGGCCACGGCGGTACATCTTCAACCGGGCACCCAGCTCTTGCGTGTTCTTTTCGAACTCGTCTTCGCGGGTGTAGGGCGACAGGCAGTCCATGTGCACCTGGCCAGTCTTGCTGATCCACAGGATATGGCTGTCGAGAGTGTCCTTGTGTGCGGCGAATATGCGAGCCAGTTCATCAATAGATGGTTGATTATTCAGATTCATGTGTAAGCCCCTTGACCATTTGGTTGATCTGTCTGGTGGTTCGCAAAAACTTCGCTACTCGGTAAGTACCTGCCCAGTGCCTGCATGGCTGGCACCGAAACCAAGCCGTCAGCGCTCATCCGTCGAACTTCGACGGGGTCGTGCATCGGTTGTGTAGTGTTATCGAAGGGCTGCTACGCAAAAGCGTTACAACGACGAGAAACAGCGAAGAATCTTCAGGCAGTGTCAACTTTCGAGGGTTGAGCCACGCGCGTCATGAGGATCTTCGCCGACGTTTCTCGTCCTTGTTACCGGACGGTCAGGCCAGGTCAGCACCTTCAATCTGCCTTGTGGGCAGTCCCTTATCCAAAAAAACAGCTCGGCGGTCAGACGAGCTTGCTCAAACAGTTGCTTGTGCTCCCGATCGGGGAGACGTCTGCATCATGCAAGGGCAAATCGGAGGCGTCAACGATTTTGTAGTGATTATTTTTGGTCGCTACATGTTGTCGGACAAAACGGTTTGGGTATGAGAAATCGTCGAAGGCGCGCACAGGGCAGTCTCTGCGGCGAGGGGACTTATCTGTGGGAGCAAGGCTTGCCCGCGGCAGGCGACTCGGTTCCGGATAGACCGTGTGACCTTTATCGCGGGCAAGCCTTGCTCCCACAGATCCTCGTGCCACAGGTTCCATGTTATCGGTGAGCCGCTGTTCAGGTGGCCTTGGCCTTGCTTGCCTTGCGCGGTGCACCGCCAGTCTTGCGCTTGGCCGGCTTGCGTTTGTTTTTCCACGGCGTTGCGCCGCGCCCGGCGGGGCTGGCCGGGCCGCTGATGGTCAGGCTCATGCCCTGGCAGCGGGCGACGTGCTTGCTCATCCAGGCGGCTTGCCGGGTCACGAATTCTTCCAGGCTCATTTCCCCGCTTTGCACCATGTCCAGCGCTTGCTCCCAGATTGCGGTGGTGCCCGGGTCGGCGATGGCTCGGGGCACGGCGTCGATCAGGCTGAAGGCCGCAGGGGTAGCGGACAGGGCCTTGCCGTTTTTCACCAGGTAACCGCGGTCGAGCAGCCCCTGGATGATCGAGGCCCGGGTCGCTTCGGTGCCAATGCCGGTGGTGTCCTTGAGCTTTTGCTTGAGCAGCGGATCTTCTACCAGTTTGGCGACGTTCTTCATCGCTTTGATCAGGTCGCCTTCAGTGAACGGCTTGGGCGGTTGGGTCCACAGGTCCTTGGGGGTCACCTTGTCCACGCCGCAATCGCGGCCTTCGCTCAGTGCCGGCAGGGTCTGCGGCGTCGGTGCTTCACGACCCCTTGCCGGTGCCAGCGCTTCGGGCAGGGCGCGTTTCCAGCCGGGTTCGACGATCTGCTTGCCCACGGCACGCAGCGCCTGGCCGGCACAGTCGAAGTCGGCCTGGGTCCGGTCGTATTCGTGGTTAGGCAGGAACTGCGCCAGGTACCGCGCGCGAATCAGCGTATAGACCGCGCGCTGCTTGCTGGCGAGTTTGTCGAGGTTCCTGGCGGCGGCGGTGGGAATGATGCCGTGGTGGGCGCTGACCTTGGCGTCGTTCCAGGCCCGGGACTTGCGTTGCGGTTGCAGGTGCTCGCGCAGCGGTGCAAGGCTTGGGTCGGCCTGGGCGAGGGCGGCCAGGATGGCTGGTGCTTCGCTGTGCTGGCTCAAGGGCAGGAAACCGCAATCGCTGCGAGGGTAGGTGATGAGCTTGTAGGTTTCGTAGAGCGACTGGGCGATGTCCAGGGTTTCCTGGGCGCCGAGGCCGAGTTTCTTCGAACAGACTTCCTGCAGTGTGCCCAGGTCGAAGGGTAACGGTGCCGCGTCGCGCAGACGTTCGGTGCGCACTTTCAACGTCCGAGCGGTGGCGGCGTTGCCCATGGCTTGGGCGGCGTCCCGGGCCAGGGCCTGGTTCAGGCAGCGTTCCTGGTCGTCGCAGGCGTCCGGATCGGCGCGCCACTGGGCGGTGAACGCCGTGCCTTCGTGGCTTAGCTGCACGTCGATGGCCCAATAGGCGACCGGCACGAAGTTGGCGATGCTGCGGTCGCGGTCCACCACTAGGCGCAGCGTCGGTGTCTGCACGCGGCCCACCGGCAACACGCCCTGGTAGCCGGACTGGCGCCCCAGCAGGGTGAACAGGCGACTCATGTTCATGCCGATCAGCCAGTCGGCCCGGGAACGGCCCAGGGCCGAGTGATACAGGTTGAAGGTTTCGGCCCCCGGCTTGAGGGCGGCCAAGGCCTTGCGGATCGATGCTTCGTCCAGGGCCGAGAGCCACAGCCGCCGGATCGGCCCGCGATAACGGCAATGTTCCACCAGTTCCCGGGCAATCATTTCGCCTTCGCGGTCGGCGTCGGTGGCGATCACCAATTCCTTCGCTTCCCCCAGCAGGCGCTTGACCGCCTTGTACTGGCTGGCGGTTTTCGGCTTGACGGTCATTTTCCATTGCGCCGGCACGATGGGCAGGTCGGCCAGGACCCAGCGTTTGTAGCGCGCGTCGTAGGCGTCGGGCGGGGCGGTTTCCAGCAGATGGCCGATGCACCAGGTGACCGTGATACCAGGGCCAAGCCAGCACCCGTCACCACGGCGCGTGGCACCGAGCACGGCGGCGATGTCCTTGGCCTGGGACGGTTTTTCACACAGGTACAGCTGCATAGCGCCCTTTTCCTGAGCAGATTCTCATGGGGTTGTAGCATGGTCATGGATGCGCGCCAGGGCAAGTTTTATCTGTATGGATATACAGATAAAAGCGTTGCGCTGCGTTGCCAAGAGGGCTCTGGCATGACATTCGGCGGCCTGTTGGCACACAGAGTGAATTTCTCGCAGGGGGATTGCTCATAACTTCAAGGCGGTTGTTGCCGCAAAGAAGGTTTTATGAGGTCAAGGAGAGTCACTTTCATGAATTCGATGCCAAATGGCAACGGCCAGGCGACTACGCGTTTGATTCTCGTTGTGGAAGATGATCCAACCATCCTGGAGTTTCTCTGCGAAATCCTCGAGGACGAAGGGTTTGTCGTGGAGCCTCGGGAAAGTGCCGACGCGGCGTTGACGTTTCTTGAAGAGAGCGCCCATTACGTCGACCTGTTGCTCACCGATATCACTATGCCCGGCAAGATCGATGGCGCGGACCTGGCCAACCTGACCGGAGATCGCTGGCCGCAGATACCACTGCTGATCATGTCCGGCTTCGAGACGCCGGAAAGTGCTGGAATCAAGCACCACGCTTCGTTCATCGCCAAACCTTGGGCGCTAGGACAGATGCTGGACCTGGTGGAAAGCACGGTGAAAGGTCACCAGGCCCACTGAGGGTTTGATCTGAGCAACCTGATGCCCGCGGGGCTCTGGGCTCTGGGTTCTGTAGGCGCTCTGTAGGCGCTGGCGAAGCCTGCGATCTTTTGATCTTTCACTTGGGATTCAAGTGTCTGGGGGAAGATCGCAGCCTCGTTGCACTCGACAGCTCCTACCAGCTGCTACGTAGATGCTACGTAGATGCTACGTCGCTTTACGGGCTTGGTCCGGCGGGAGCAAGCGCCAACCTCAGTTTTTATCCAGGTCCACGTTCCGGGTTTCCCGCAGGCAGATCATGCCCACCACCAGGCTTACTCCGGTGATCAGCACCGGGTACCACAGCCCATAGAAAATATCCCCGGTGTAGACCACCAGGGCAAACGACACGGTGGGCAGGAAGCCGCCGAACCAACCGTTGCCGATGTGGTAGGGCAGGGACATGGAGGTGTAGCGGATGCGGGTCGGGAACAGTTCGACCATCAACGCCGCCAGCGGTCCGTAGCACATCGCCGAGATGATGATCAGCGCCACGATCAAGGCCACGATCATTGGTCGGTTGATCTGCTGGGTGTCGGCCTGTTGTGGGTAGCCTGCCAGGGTTACGGCGCCGCGCAGGGCGGCTTCGTCGTAGCCAGCGATTTTCACGTCACCGATGTTGACCTGCACGGAACTGCCAGCCGGAGCGGCGACGCTGCTGTAGGGCAGGCCTTGTTTGACCAGGAAGGTCTTGACCTTGTCGCAAGGGCTGTCGAAACGCGCCTTGCCCACCGGGTCGAACTGGAAGGTGCAGGTGGCTGGGTCGGCGACCACGGTGATCGGTGCCTGCCGGCTCGCCTGGTCGATGGCCGGGTTGGCGTAGTGGGCCAGGGTCTTGAAGATCGGGAAGTACAGCGCCGTCGCCAGCAGCAGGCCGATCATCAGCACCGGTTTGCGTCCGACCTTGTCCGACAGCCAGCCGAAAAAGATGAAGAACGGTGCGCCGATCACCACACTGACAATCAGCAGGCTGTTGGCCAGGGCCGGGTCCATCTTCAGGAATTGGGTGAGGAAAAACAGCACGTAGAACTGCGCGGCGTAGAAGGTCACCGCTTGCCCGGCGTTGATGCTGAACAGGGCGATCAGCACCACTTTGAGGTTCTCCCATTTGCCGAAGGATTCGCGGATCGGCGCCTTGCAGCATTTGCCTTCTTCTTTCATTTTCAGGAAGGCCGGCGACTCATGCAGGCTCAGGCGAATCCAGGTGGAGATGCCCAGCAGCAGGATCGACAGCAGGAACGGAATGCGCCAGCCCCAGACTTCGAACTGATCACCGGTGAAGTAGCGGCAGCCCAGCACCACCAGTAGCGACAGCAACAGCCCGAGGGTGGCAGTGGACTGAATCCAGCTGGTATGGAAACCGCGCTTGCCCATCGGCGCATGCTCGGCAACGTAGGTTGCTGCGCCACCGTACTCACCGCCCAGGGCCAGGCCCTGGAGCATGCGCAACGCCACCAGGATGATCGGCGCGGCGATGCCGATGCTGGCGTAGTTGGGTAGCAGGCCGACGCAGAACGTCGCCAGGCCCATGAGGATGATGGTCGCCAGGAAGGTGTATTTGCGCCCGATCATGTCCCCCAACCGACCGAACACCAGGGCCCCGAACGGCCGCACGATGAAACCGGCGGCGAACGCCATCAGGGCGAAAATGAACGCGGTGGTGTCGTTGACCCCGGCAAAGAACTGCTTGCTGATCACCGCCGCCAGGGCGCCATAGAGGAAAAAGTCGTACCACTCGAACACCGTCCCCAGGGACGAGGCGAAGATGACTTTCTGGGTTTGCTGGCTGGTGCCGACGCTGCGCGTGGCTTCCAGGGGCTGAACATGCTCGGACATAGCGGTATCCCTCACAGTGATTGTTTTTGTTGTTCCACTGCGACGCCGGGGTGGCGTCTCCTGATTTGATACGTTCCCTTTGCTTAAACACATTCCCCTTGTGGGAGCGGGCTTGCTCGCTCCCACAAGGGGAGGCCTTGTTTTTCAGACCGTGGCCGGCTCCTTTTGGGGGGTGGTGATTCTTGTGTCTGCCTCAAGCATCATCTGCGCCGCCTTCTCGGCAATCATCAGCGTCGGCGAGCAGGTGTTGCCCGAGGTGATGCGCGGCATGATCGAGGCGTCGGCGATGCGTAGGCCCTTGATGCCATGGACACGCAGTTGCGCATCCACCACCGCGTCGCGATCCTGGCCCATGCGGCAAGTGCCGACCGGATGGAAAATCGTCGTGCCAATCCGGGCGGCGGCCTGGTGCAGTTCCTCTTCGGTTTGCAGGCTGGAGCCCGGCAGGTATTCCACCGGTTTGAACGCGCTCAGGGCCGGGGCCGCGACAATGCGTCGGGTCAGGCGGATGGCGTCGGCGGCGACCCGCAAGTCTTCGGGATGGCCCAGGTAATTGGGTTGGATCAGCGGTGCTTCGTGCGGGTCGGCCGAGCGAATATCCACCCGGCCACGGCTTTGCGGACGCAGGTCGCAGACCGACGCGGTAAACGCCGGGAAGCTGTGCAACGGTTCGCCGAAGCGTTCCAGGGACAACGGCTGCACGTGGTATTCGAGGTTGGCCGAGGCCTGTTCCGGACCCGAGCGGGCGAACGCGCCGAGTTGGCTGGGGGCCATGGACAGTGGGCCGCTGCGGTCGTACAGGTAACGCAGGCCCATGCCCATCTTGCCCCACAGGGTGCCGGCGATCTGGTTCAGGGTGCGGGCGTTTTCCAACTGGTAGATCAGCCGCAGTTGCAGGTGGTCCTGCAAGTTGCCGCCGACACCGGGCAGCTCATGCGCCATACCGATGCCCAGGCGTTGCAGCAGGCTGCGCGGGCCGATCCCGGAGCGTTGCAGGATGCCCGGCGAGCCAACGGCGCCGGCACACAGGACGATTTCCTTGCGGGCCTTGAAGGTCATGCCCTTGCCTTGCCAGCGCGCGCTGACGGCGTGGGCGCGGTCGTCACGCAGCAACACGCGGTCGACCTCGACATCGGTCAACACCGTGAGGTTGCTGCGTTGGCGAACCGGTTTGAGAAATGCCTTGGCCGCGTTCCAGCGCACTCCGGCTTTCTGGTTGACCTGGAAGTAGCCGCAGCCTTCATTGTCGCCGCTGTTGAAGTCGTCGACGTTGGGGATGCCGCTCTGCTCGGCGGCGCAGCGGAACGCATCGAGAATTGGCCATGACAGGCGCTGGCGTTCAACGCGCCATTCTCCACTGGCACCGTGGAATTGGGACGCACCGGCAAAGTGATTTTCGCTCTGGCGGAACAGTGGCAGCACGTCTTCCCAGGCCCAGCCAGAATTGCCCTCGGCGGCCCAGCCGTCGTAGTCCGCCGCCTGACCGCGCATGTAGATCATGCCGTTGATGGAGGAGCAACCACCCAGGACTTTGCCGCGGGGATAGCTCAGGGCGCGGCCTTGCAGGCCGGGTTGTGCTTCGGTCTTGAAGCACCAATCGGTGCGCGGGTTGCCGATGCAGAACAGGTAGCCGACCGGGATGTGAATCCACGGATAATTGTCGCGCCCGCCGGCTTCGAGCAGCAGCACCCGGTGTTGCGGGTTGGCCGAAAGCCGATTGGCCAGCAAGCACCCGGCAGGACCGGCGCCCACGATCACGTAATCGTATTCATCGACGACAGGTTGCATTCGCGACCTCTTTTTTGTTTTTGTGGGGTCCATCCTAGTTGTTAGTTTTCGTCAAAAGAATGTTAGTTTTTGCGCAGCGGCTGTGCGTTTATAAACAGTCCATGCCTTCAGGCGCGTTCAAGGATCGCCTCATGTTCGACTGGAATGACCTGCGCTATTTCTTGGAGCTGCAACGCAGCGGGCGTCTGCTGACAGCTGCACGGCGCCTGAATACGACCCACGCCACTGTGGCCCGGCACATCGAGGCCATCGAGAAAAGCCTGGGCACTGCGCTGTTTGTCCAGCATGCCCAGGGCTATGAACTGACCCCGGCCGGCGAGACGCTGCTCAAGCACGCCGAAGCCATGGAGAACGTGGCGTTGCTGGCCCAGGAGGACATCACCCAGTCCAGTGCACCCCTGGGCAAGATCCGCCTGGGGGTGACCGAGGGGCTGGGCATCATGTTCCTCGCCAGCCGCATGGACGGGCTGTTCCAGCGCTATCCAGGGCTGGAAGTGGAATTGGTGGCGGTGCCGCGATTTGTCAGCATCCTCAACCGTGAGGCAGAAATCAGCATTCACCTCGAACGTCCGGCGGCCGACCTGCTGGTCACCCGCAAACTCACCGACTACAGCTTGGCGCTGTACGCCAGCCAGGCCTACCTGGACCGCTCGCCAGCGCTGCGCAGCCGCGAGGACCTGGCCCGCCACGCCTGGATCGGCTATGTCGATGACCTGCTGTTCAGCCAGGAACTGATGTTCCTCAACAGCTTTTGCCGCAACCCCCGTGTGGTGTTCCACAGCACCAGTGTCATCGCCCAGCAACAGGCCGCGCGCTCGGGTCTGGGGATCGCCGTGCTGCCGTGCTACATGGCCAGTGGCGATCCGACGCTGGTGCCGTTGCTGCCGGACGAAACCATCCGCCGCAGCTACTGGATCAGCACCCGCCGCGAACTGCACAAATCCGTACGACTGCGGGTGCTGTGGGATTACGTGGTGCAGCTGTGCGAACGCGAGCAAGGGTTATTACTCCCCTGAGCACGCAATGCCCCTGTGGTCAGCCGCTCTGTGGGAGCAAGGCTTGCCCGCGAAGCAGGCGACTCGGTACCAGATAGACCGTGGGTTCTTCATCGTGGGCAAGCCTTGCTCCCCATCTGAATACGTTCCTGCTGTGAATGCTGTTGGCTAAGCAAACGATGGGCCTGCGGCGAGGGGATTTAGCGAAACGTCGCACCGCCCCGCTGGGCAGCGCAGCAGCCCCGAGCTGCGAACTGACTGGCGGCGCTTGTCAGAAAAACCCAGGAAGAGTACAAATGTACTCCATGACGACTCTCTCTCCCCGCCGTACCGCCATCCTGACGTTCATCCGCGAACGCATCGCCGGTCAGGGCCAGCCTCCCAGCCTCGCTGAAATCAGCGAGGCGTTCGGTTTTGCCTCCCGCAGTGTGGCGCGCAAGCATGTGCTGGCGTTGACCGAAGCCGGCTTTATCGAAGTCAATCCGCACCAGGCCCGGGGTATCCGGTTGTTGAACCAGCCACCACGGCCCGAGCTGCTGGATGTGCCGGTGCTGGGGCGAGTGGCCGCCGGGCTGCCGATCGGCGCCGACGCCGAGGTCCACAGCCGACTGATGCTGGACCCGGCGATTTTTACCAAGGCGCCGGATTACCTGCTGCGGGTCCAGGGCGATTCGATGATCGAGGATGGCATTCTCGACGGTGACCTTGTGGGTGTGCAGCGTACGCCGCAGGCCTCCAACGGCCAGATTGTCGTGGCACGCCTGGACGGTGAAGTCACCATCAAGCGCTTCGAGCGCATTGGCGAGCGGGTGCGTTTGTTGCCGCGCAACCCGGCCTACCAGCCGATCATCGTCGAGGCCGACCAGGACCTGGCGATAGAGGGGGTGTTCTGTGGTTTGGTGAGGCAAGGCTGATGGGCGCTGTCGTTGCGCTGGACACGCTGTTCAACCGCGGCCAGGTCTGGAAGGGTCGGCCTGCGCCGCCAGCCGCCAGCCCGCAACCCACCGGCCATGGGGCACTGGACGCGGCGTTGCCCAGTGGCGGCTGGCCGGAGGCGGCGTTGACGGAACTGCTCATCGCCGAGCCGGGCGTAGGCGAGTTGCAACTGGTGTGGCCGACCCTGGCGCGGCTGTCGGCGGCAGGGGAGCGGATCGTGCTGGTGGCGCCACCGTTCGTGCCCTATCCCCAGGCCTGGCAGAACGCTGGCGTCGACCTGCAACAGTTGTCGGTGATCCGCGCCGATGAGCGCGATGCCCTGTGGGCCACCGAACAATGCCTGCGTTCGGGCAGTTGTGGCGCGGTGCTGTGCTGGCCCCGTCAAGCGGATGACCGGGCATTGCGCCGTTTGCAAGTGGCAGCGGAAACCGGCCAGACCCTGGCGTTCGCCTGGCGCTCGATCCAGGAGGCCATCAACCCGTCGCCGGCGGCGCTGCGCATCGCCATCGATACCCGGCCGGCGCAATTGCGCGTGCTCAAGTGCCGGGGCGGGTTGGCCCGTTCGGCGCCGATTGCCTTTGCCACGCTCGCCCCACAAACCGGGCATTGAGGTTGCGATGCGCTGGGTCTGTATTCTTTTCCCGCAATTGGCGCTGGACGCCGCGCTGCGTCAGCGCCCCGATCCCGACCAGCCCCTGGCATTGCTGACCGGTCCGGCCCAGCGTCGGGTGCTGCAAGCGGTGAATGCGCCGGCTCGGGCCCTGGGCTTGCGTCCCGGCCAGACCATGACCGCCGCCCAGGCCTTGAGCAAAGGCTTTGCCACCACCGAATACGACGCGGCGCAAATCGAACACTGGCAACAGTTCCTGGCGGCCTGGGCCTACCGTTTCAGCTCCCAGGTCAGCGTGCATTACCCGCGTACGCTACTGTTTGAGATCGAGTCGAGCCTGGGTCTGTTCGGCCCCTGGCCGGTGTTCGAGGCGCGCTTGCGGGCCGAGCTGACCGAGCTGGGTTTTCGTCATCGCATCGTCGCCGCTCCCAATCCGGTGGCGGCGCGGGTGTTGGCCAATGCCTATGACGCCCTGGTGGTGCCCGACGCCGAGACCTTGCAACAATGCCTGGGAGACATGCCTGTGGAGCGGATCGGCCTGGACCCCGACGTCGCCACGGCGCTATCGCGCATGGGCCTGCGTCGCTTGAGCCAGGTCCAGGCCATGCCCCGGCAGGCCCTGGCACGGCGCTTCGAGGCCCAGGTGCTCAAGCACCTCGACGCGCTGACGGGCAGTCGCACCCTGGCGCTGTCGTTCTACCTGCCACCGGACCGTTTCGATGTGCGCATCGAACTCAACTATGACGTGCAATCCCATCAGGCGCTGCTGTTCCCGTTACGCCGGCTGACCGGTGACTTGTCGGCCTTCCTGTGCGGACGCGACAGCGGCGTGCAGCGCTTCGACCTGCACCTTGAACACGCCGGTTTGCCGGACACGCAGATCAAGGTCGGCCTGCTCAGCGCCGAACGGGATCCTGCGAGGCTTTTCGAGCTGGCCCGCGGTCGCTTGGAACAGGTGCAGGTCGCGGCCCCAGTGCGGGGGTTTCGCCTGTGTGCCGAGGACCTGCCGAGTTTTGTGCCCCAGCGCCTGGAGCTGTTCGACGAGCGCCCGCAACAGTCCTTGCCCTGGGAGCAACTGCGAGAACGGCTGCGGGCGCGGCTGGGGGATGACGCGGTGCAGGGCCTGGGGTTTCGCGATGACCATCGACCTGAATGCGCCTGGCAAATGACGCCCCAACCCCGGCCCCAGGCCTGTCCAGTGCGTGATGGCGTGCAACGTCCCGGCTGGCTGTTAAATGAGGCCCAGGTGTTGCAGGACAGCCAGGCGCGAGTCCTCATGGGCCCGGAACGCATCGAGACTGGCTGGTGGGACGGCGCCGACGTACGCCGCGACTACTACCTGATCGAAACCCGCGGCGGACAACGAGGCTGGGCCTATCGAACGGTGGGCGAGGGCGGTCCGCTGTGGCTGCAGGGCTGGTTCGCATGAGCGTTGAGTATGCCGAGCTGCATTGCTTGTCGAACTTCAGCTTCCAGCGTGGCGCCTCCAGTGTCCTGGAACTGTGCCGTCGCGCCAGACAGCAGGGCTATCAGGCCCTGGCGATCACCGACGAATGCACCCTGGCCGGGATCGTCCGGGCCTGGCAGGCGGCCAGGGAGCAGGCGCTGCAACTGATCGTCGGCAGCGAAATCCAGGTCGAGAACGGTCCGAAACTGGTGCTGCTGGTGGAAAACCTGGAAGGCTATCAAGCCTTGTGCAGGCTGATCACTCGCGCCCGGCGTCGCAGCGAGAAGGGCCACTACCGCATCGTGCGAGAGGACTTCGACCAGCCCTTGCCGGGGCTGTTGGCGTTGTGGGTCGCCGAGGGCAAAGACGCCGAGGAACATGGCCGTTGGCTCCAGCCAATCTTTGCCGGGCGCCTGTGGTTGACGGTCCAGTTGCATTGCGCACAGGACGACCGCCGCCAGTTGAAAGACGCGTTGGCGCTGGCCGAGCGCTTGAATCTTCCAGCCGTGGCCAGTGGCGATGTGCACATGCACGTGCGTGGCCGTCGTGCCCTACAGGACACCATGACTGCCATTCGCCACCACCTCACCGTGGCCGAGGCCGGCCAGCGTCTGTACCCCAACGGCGAGCGCCACTTGCGCAGTTGCAAGGCGCTGGCCGATCTCTACCCGCGCCCCTTGCTCGATGAAACCCTGAACATCGCCCGGCGGTGTACCTTCGATTTGGGTCAACTGCGCTATCAATACCCTCGCGAGCTGGTGCCCGAGGGGCATGATCCGGCGTCCTGGCTGCGGGAACTGACCGAGCGCGGCATGCGCGAACGCTGGAAAAAGGGTGTGCAAGACAAGGTGCGGGTGCAGATCGACAAGGAGCTGAGCCTGATCGCCGAGCTGGGGTATGACAGCTATTTTCTCACCGTACAGGACATCGTCAGCTTCGCCCGCAGCCGCCATATTCTTTGCCAGGGGCGTGGTTCGGCGGCCAACTCGGCGGTGTGCTACGCCTTGGGTATCACCGAAATCGATCCCAGCCTCACCAGCCTGTTGTTCGAACGCTTCCTGTCCCGGGAGCGCAACGAGCCGCCGGACATCGACGTCGACTTTGAACATGAGCGTCGCGAGGAAGTGCTGCAGTACGTGTTCCAGCGCTATGGCCGTCATCGTGCGGCATTGACGGCGGTGGTCAGCAGTTACCACGGCGCCGGGGCGGTGCGCGATGTGGGCAAGGCCCTGGGCCTGCCGCCGGATCAGGTCAACGCCCTGGCCGATTGCTGTGGCCGCTGGAGCGACGAGGCGCCGCCAGTGGAGCGCTTGCGTGAAGGTGGCTTCGACCCGGACAGCCCGGTGTTGCGCCGGGTCCTGAGCCTGACCCAGCAATTGATCGGTTTTCCCCGGCATTTGTCCCAGCACCCTGGTGGCTTCGTGATTTCCGAGCAACCCCTGGACACCCTGGTGCCGGTGGAAAACGCCGCCATGGCCGAGCGCACCATCATCCAGTGGGACAAGGACGACCTGGACGCGGTCGGGTTACTCAAGGTGGACATCCTGGCCTTGGGTATGCTCAGTGCGATTCGTCGCTGTTTCGACCTGATCGAACACTACCGAGGCCAGCGCTACGCCCTGGCGTCGCTGCCCCAGAATGATCGGGCGACCTACGAAATGATCAGTCGCGCCGACACCATCGGTGTATTCCAGATCGAGTCCCGGGCGCAGATGTCGATGTTGCCTCGGCTGAGACCCAAGACGTTCTACGATTTGGTCATCGAAGTGGCGATCGTGCGGCCCGGGCCGATCCAGGGTGGGATGGTGCATCCGTACCTGCGGCGCAGAAACAAAGAAGAGGCGGTGACTTATCCCTCTGAAGCGTTGAAGGAAGTGCTCAACCGCACCCTGGGTGTTCCCTTGTTCCAAGAGCAGGTCATGCAGATCGCCATCGTCGCGGCCGATTACACCCCGGGTGAAGCAGACCAATTGCGTCGCTCCATGGCTGCCTGGAAACGTCACGGTGGGTTGGAACCCCATCGGGAACGCCTGGCGCAGGGGATGAAGAAAAACGGCTACACCGCTGAATTTGCCGCGCAAATCTTCGAACAGATCAAAGGTTTCGGCAATTACGGCTTTCCCGAATCCCATGCCGCCAGTTTCGCCTTGCTGACCTACGCCAGCAGTTGGCTCAAATGCCACGAGCCGGCGGCGTTCGCCTGTGCCCTGATCAACAGTTGGCCCATGGGGTTCTACAGCCCTGACCAGATCCTCCAGGATGCCCGCCGGCATCAACTGTCGATCCGCCCGGTGGACGTGCGCGCCAGCGATTGGGATTGCAGCCTCGAGCCCATGGACGGCCGGCAACCGGCGATCCGCATGGGGCTGTGCATGGTCAAGGGCTTTCGCGAAGAGGATGCCCGCCGTATCGAAGTGGCCCGCCGGCATCGCCCCTTTAGCGACGTGGCCGATTTGGGCGAGCGCGCGCAGCTCGATGCCCGGGCCCAGGCGCAACTGGCCGACTCAGGGGCCTTGCAGGGCTTGGCCGGTGATCGCCATCGTGCCCGCTGGGAGGTGGCCGGGGTGCAGAAGCAACTGGGGCTGTTCGCCGGTTTGCCCAGTCAGGAGGAACCACCCGTGGCCCTGCCAGAACCCACGCTGGGGGAAAACCTGTTCGCCGACTACACCACGCTCGGCACGACGCTAGGCCCTCATCCGCTGGCCCTGCTGCGTCCCGAACTGCGCGCCCGGCGTTGCCGCAGCTCACGGGAGCTGCAAGAGGTGGAGCATGGCCGCAACGTCAGCGTCGCCGGGCTGGTCACCGGTCGCCAACGCCCGGGCACGGCCAGCGGTGTGACCTTCGTCACCCTGGAAGATGAATTCGGCAACCTCAACGTGGTGGTCTGGCGCGACTTGGCCGAGCGCCAGCGCAAGACCTTGGTGGGCTCGCAATTGCTCAGGGTCGACGGGCGCTGGGAAAGCGTCGGCGAGGTCCGCCACCTGATCGCCGGGCGCCTGAGCGACCTGACCGAATTGCTGGCGGGCATCCAAGTGCATAGCCGTGATTTCCGTTGAATCCCCCTCGCGATGAGGGCGCTTGCTCCCGCCGGCTGCGCCCGTAGGAGCTGTCGAGTGCAACGAGGCTGCGATCTTTCCCCAGACACTTGAATCTCAAGCGAAAGATCAAAAGATCAAAAGATCAAAAGATCGCAGGCTTCGCCAGCTCCTACAGAGCCAAGCAGGGGCAATCTTTGAGCACAGGGATCGTGCGCAAACCGATCACCATGAAACCAAACGCCAACCCAGCGCTCGAAGCTCTGATCGCAAGGGATTTGTGTATGCCGACTCCCGGCAGGCATTTTGAGGTTCAGAATCGACCATGCAGTTTCTATCCCAAAATCACGGGTGCCCTGGATGGGGCGGTGAAATGGCCGGGCGTATCCGGGCGTTCGATTGGAGCCTGACCGAGTTGGGCGCCATCGAGCACTGGTCCGCCAGCCTGCGCAGCGCCGTCCAGTTGTTGCTGGCTTCGCCTCTGCCGATGGTGATGTTGTGGGGCCGCCAGGGCTTCATGATCTACAACGATGCCTATGCCGAGTTCGCCGGTGGCCGCCATCCTTACCTGCTGGGGTGCGCGGTGGAGTTGGGTTGGCCGGAGGTCGCTGAATTCAATCGCCACGTGCTGGACGTCTGCCTGGCCGGCGGCACCTTGTCCTACCGCAGCAAAGAGCTGGTCCTGCTGCGCGATGGCAAGCCTGAAGATGTGTGGATGGACCTCTATTACAGCCCGGTGCCCGATGACGACCAGTCCCCGGCGGGCGTGCTGGCGACTGTGGTGGAGACCACCGAGCTCGTGTTGACCGAGCGCGCCCGGCAAGAGGCCGAACGCAGTTACCGAGCCGTCAACGAACGCATCCAGTTGGCCCTCTCGGCCGGACCATTGCTGGGGTCGTTCGTCTGGGACATCCAGGCCGACACGCTGTCGAGTGATGAGCGTTTCGCCCGTACCTTCAACTACCCACCCGATTGTTCGCTGGACGCACTGCCCATCGAAATTGCCCGCCAGCGCATCCATGCGGATGACCTCGAAGAGGTCAACCAGCGGATCGAACTGACCTTGCGCACGGGCATCCCCTACAGCGCTGAATATCGGGTACGTCGCGTGGGCGGCGATTACCTGTGGGTGCTGGCCAGTGGTCGCTGTGAGTTCGATGCCACGGGTAAGCCCCTGCGTTTTCCAGGTGTGCTGATTGACATCAATGAACGCAAGACAGCCGAAGCTTCGCTGCTCAAATTCACCCGCGACCTGGAGCAGCGGGTCGCCGACGAGGTGCAGGCGCGGTTGACAGCAGAAGAGCAGTTGCGTCAGTCGCAAAAGCTTGAGGCCATTGGCGGCCTCACTGGTGGCGTGGCCCATGACTTCAATAACTTGCTGCAAGTGATTGCCGGCAACCTGCACTTGCTGGCCCGCCACGAGCGGGACAACGTCAACGTGCAACGGCGGGTCAGTGCCTCCATCGAAGCCGTGGAGCGGGGCGCCAAATTGTCATCGCAACTGCTGGCTTTTGCCCGGCGCCAGCCATTGTCCCCGGCGGTCTACAACCCGCGACGCATCTACGATGGCATGGGAGAATTGCTGCAGCGGGCCTTGGGCGAAACCATCCAGATTGAAGTGAACCTGCCCCAGCAGCCCTGGTGCATCCACGTTGATCGCAATCAATTGGAAAACGCCCTGTTGAACTTGGCGATCAATGCGCGCGATGCCATGGTCGGCGAGGGCACCATCCGCCTGATCGGCGAGAACATCGTGCTCGATGAAGCGTTCTGTGCCGGCAAGGGGATCTCAGCCGGCGACTATGTCCGGCTGTCGGTGATCGACTGCGGTGCCGGCATGCCGCCCGACATCCTGAAGCAGGTGTTCGAACCGTTTTTCACCACCAAGACCGATGGCCAGGGCACCGGGCTTGGATTGAGCATGGTGTTCGGGTTCGTCAAGCAGAGTGGCGGCCATATCGAGATCTCCAGCGACCTGGGCGAGGGCACGCGGGTACGGATGTATTTCCCTCGAAGCCTTGCGCCCGAAGCGGGCGAAACCGAGCAACACGACGTGCTTCAGTCCGGCAGGCAAGAGACGATCCTGGTGGTGGAGGACAACGATGAGGTGCGCAACGCGTCGGTGGAACTGCTGGAGCAGTCCGGCTATCGGACCCTCACGGCCGCCAACGGCGATGAGGCGATGGAGCTGCTGCTGGAAGGCATCTCGGTCGACCTGATCTTCACCGACGTGGTCATGCCCGGCCTGATCAAGAGTTCCGACCTGGCCGCCTGGGCCAAGGTGCAAAAACCGCCGGTTCCTGTGCTGTTCACCTCGGGGCACACCCGGGACATCATCTCTCGCAACCATCAGTTGAGCCCCGATACCCATTTGTTGAGCAAACCCTACAGCCCGGACGCGCTGACTCGGATGGTGAGGAGTGTGCTCGACGGCTGATCGCGCTACCCCAAACAAAATGGAACTCAAACCGTTGTGTCACCTTCGAATACTCAAGGCCGGTCATTCCTCCGTCCCAGCCATGAACGAGGTGCCTATGAGCGACGATCCCGCAAACACCCAGCAACAAGGCCAGGCGCAGACGCCGTCCCCCCGAAACGATCCGGCCATAGACCCCCAAGCCCCGGAAAAACCTTCAAGCGCCGAGCCTGTCAGCCCTGCCGGAACGGACCAGGCCCAGAGCGCCGCCACTGAGGTCGATCAGAAGCAGCATCATCAGGACAATGACAACGCCTTCAGCCCCGGCTTCAAGCCTGATCCGGATCGGCCGAAATCCGATGAGAGTACTGACGCGGATATCGACACTGATGGTGGCTAGCCTATAAAAAGCAGATGGCGAATAGGGTGACTATTGAGTTGATGAGTGTGCTGACAGGTCCATCCGATCCCCCATTCCCGGCGCGCCTTCGTGCAAAGCTGATTGGATCTTTTCGTACAACGCATTGGCTTCGGCAGTAGTGATTGACCGTGAGCAATCTGATCGCCGCTCGGCGACTTTTCGTGCAAGCCCTAGAGCAGCACGCTGCAGCGTAGCCGGGATCTGGCTGGTGGTTTGTGTACGCAGTAGTGAGTGTTCATCTATCCATTGCGTGCGTTCGCTGCCTAAGGTGATTGCTGTCGGGTCATAACCTCGTCATCCGTAGTTCTCTTCGGCGGATACGATTCGGGATCCGGTTTGTATTTGGGTCTGTGGCCAACTGGCGCTGATCAGGCGGTGACCATATTGATTGTCTTAGCCTCGCTGTCAGTGTTGCTTCATTGCTCAATGACGTTGAAAAAAGCTACGAGTTTCATAATGAGTCGCTGTTTGGACGTGAGAAAAACCCAGCAGGTATAAGCTGCCGGGTTTCTCGGTCAGGTAGGCTGTCTCATTAAACCCGCCTCAAGCGTCGGGCTTTTTGCGTACCTCGCTCTACTTGCTTGGATGCGCAGCCTGAAGTTTCTTGGCGGCTTCCAGGTGATTTTGCAGGTCTGGCAGCATCTTCTGGGCGAACGCCTTGAGTTCGGTATCGCCAGCGTGCTTGTTGTCGGTAACGGTCTCGGCTTCTTTCTTGAACAGGGCGATGGTTTCTTCGTGGGCCTTGACCTGGTTGTTGGCATAGGCCGCATCAAAGGATTCATCGCGCACGTCGAGAATCTTCGCCTTGGCTTTTTTCATCAGCGTGGTGTCGTCGGGTACTTCGATGTCATGTTTTTGCGCCAGGGCTTTCAGCTCTTCGTTGGCCTTGGTGTGGTCAGTGATCATCTTGTTGGCGAACTCCTTGATGTCCGCCGATTGGCTTTTTTCCAAGGCCAGTTTGCTGGTCTCGATTTCTGCAATCCCACCGGTCGCCGCGTTGTCGACAAAGTCGTTGGAAGTCGCCGCCCATGCCATGCCCATGCTGGTACTCAGGGTAACTGCCAGGCCGAGTTGACGCAGGGTGAATCTGTCCATAGGTAAGTCTCCACACAAGTTGAACGAGCGATTCTTGTCGTCTCTGTTCAATGGAGGGCGACGCACCGGCAAAGGTTTGATCGCCAAGCGATCCAGTGCGATGAACGGTCACCGCTGGTCGGATTGGCGGTCGACAGAACCCTGTCGAGGAGGCCATCCTGATAATCGACGGGCGCCGCAAGAGCGTCTGCCACCGACCCATCGAAGGAGGTGTTCCATGCCGGTGTCCCACGATTTGTGCCAGGATCTCAAATGCACAAAAGATCACATCCAGCAAAAACGCAGCGAGAACCCAAGGCTCGACTCGTTACTTCAAAAATACTCCCAACTTGATGCCGAGGTGGTCGAAGCCGAGAGACCGTCCTCCGGCGCGCTGTCCGACGATGCTTTGGAGATGCTCAAGAAGAAGCGATTGCTGGTCAAGGACGAGATCGTGGCTCAGATGCAGCGGTAGCCTCAGGACCGAACCTGTGAAGGCCCTTCGTGTTGCGAAGGGCTTTTGTGGCGCCGCGGGGGCTTCGCCTGAGCTGTCGAGTGCAACGAGGCTGCGATCTTTCCATTGACGATTGAGTCTCAAGAGAAAGATCAAAAGATCGCAGGCTTCGCCAGCTCCTACCAGGCGGGAGCAATCTCTGGCCACGACACGCACCTCAGGCCAGGCTGGCCGGCATCACAATCCGTCAGGTCAATGGATCCCAGCGCTGTGACCAGTCGCTGCCGGTCTTGACGATTTCTCGCAACACCTCGAACGCTTGCTGCAACGCCGCTGAATCCCGATCGCGGGAGTAGATCAGGTAGGTGGGGTAGTTGAATTCCGGTGCCTTGGGCACCCGTTCCAGAATGCCGCTGTCCAGGTAGCTCTGCACGACCCGGGTGCGGAAGTAGCCGCTGCCGCCGTTTTCCAGGATGTACTGCAGGGCCAGTGGACCGAGGTTGAAGGTCACGGCGGCCTTGGCCTTGTCCGGTAGCGCGGTGTCGTGTTGGCGCCGGAAGTCAGCACTCCAGTCGATGTACACGTAGGGCTCGGGACGGGCGGCCAGGCGTATCAGGATGAGTTTTTCTTCCAGCAATTGTTCGACCTGCAGGCGCGGCCAGTATTCGGGCTGATACACCAGCGCCGCGTCCAGCAGACCCAGCTCCAGCTGTTGCAGCAGTTTCTCGCCGTCGCGGATGTCCATGCGCAGGGCATGGCCGGGAATTCTCTGGCGCAGTTCACCGGCCCAGGCGAGCATCAAGGGATTGCACAGGCTGACCTCACCCCCCAGGTGCAAGACGTTGCGATAGCCCTCGGGCAGTGGCAGGTCCCGGCGGGCCGCTTCCCAGGTCTGCACGAGCTGGTTGGCGTAGACCACAAACGCCTCGCCGTCGCTGGTCAAGCGCGCGCCGGCACGGTTGCGTACGAACAGCGCGCAGCCGAGCTGGCTTTCGAGTTTTTGGACCCGGGCGGTGATCGCCGTCTGGGTCACGTGCAGCTTTTCGGCCGCTGCAGCGAGGCTGCCGTGGCGGACGATTTCCAGGAAGGTGCGGGCGAGCTCGATGTCCATGTTCAGGCCGATACGGGGTAAGCGGGCATTGTAAGAGCTGCCGCGCCTCGCCGATACCGGGCACTATTGGATGACTTGGGCCGGTGCTGTTCGCGCCCAAGGGGCGACCAGGCATTCTGGCGTGCGGCAGGCCCTGTGCTTGAAGACGAAACCACGGCACTTGTCGGCGAAACCGTGGCGATTGTCCACCATGTCATGTCGCATCTGCGCGAGTTCAGCATCGCGGCACGCCTGGATCGCCGATAGGCTCCGTTCGGCCTTGCGGACCCGAATGCTTTCATAGTTCGAGTCGAGCAGCGCACTGTTGGCTCGTTGCAGTAGCCACAGGCCGAACTCGTCGGGGCAGCGAGGTCCGATCTCCTGGACCATGCCGTAGCGCAACGCCTGGAGGGCGCTGATCGGCAGGCAGTCTTGGGTGAGTTTCCAGGCCATGTCCGGACCGACCGCGCGGGGCAGGCTGTAGGTCCAGTATTCAGAGCCATACAGGCCCATGGTCGCGTAGTGCGGGTTGAGCACGATGTCACGGCGCGCCAGCACGATATCGGCTGCCAAAGCCAACATCACACCGCCGGCCCCGGCGTTGCCCGTCAGGCCGCTGACCACCAGTTGCCGTGCGTTGAACAACTCAAGGCAAACGTCATTGATGGCTTGTATGTTGGCCCAGGCCTCCAGGCCGGGTTCGGCGGCAGCCTGGATAACGTTCAAGTGCACGCCGTTGGAAAAGCTGCCGCGCCCGCCGCGGATCAACAGCACCTGGGTGTCCCGGGACTTGGCCCAGCGCAGTGCCGCCACCAGGCGCTGGCATTGCTCAGTGCTCATCGCCCCGTTATAGAACTCGAACGTCAGCTCTCCCACATGGCCGCATTCCCGGTAGCGAATGGGTTGATAGGGCTCATGGCTGAACGGCTGGTGGGCCAGGGAACCGTCGAGCACCGGGACGCCATCGAGCCGGTTCGACAGGAAATGGCGCGCCGGACACTTAAAGGTCTGTTCGCCGGGCTGCGGCTTACGGCGCAAGACGCCGATCCACAGGCTTGCATCTCCTGTTGCCACCAACACCGCATCGTCACGCACGGCCAGCAGTTCGCCGGGCAGGCCGTGGCGAACGTCCGGATGGGCGTCGAACAGGTAAAACTGTTCGCCGGCCAGGCTCGCGAGCACGCCGGGTTGACCGTCGGCGGCGTCGATGCAGCGCTGGATGAAATCGGTGCTGTCGTGCCAGTTGAAGGTGCAAGGGGCCTGGGACGGTTTCGGTTGCAGGCGTGCGACCCCGTCATGACGGCCATAGTCCAGTGGCACAGGGATGAAACCGTCGAGGTATTTTTCCACGACTTCGCGGGTGCAACGAATGGCCGCGTCGCTGATCGGGCCGCTATACAGCTCGGATTTGCGCAGGCCTTGAGGCAGGTCGAATTCGCAAGTGGCCCAGACTGGGCCAGCGTTCATTTGCTCTACCGCCTGCAACGCCGTGACCCCCCAGCGCTCGGGCTGCCGAGTGATCGCCCCGTTCAGGGTGCTGGTGCCGCGGTCGCCGACAATCCCGGGATAAATGATCACCACCGGGCGCCGCGGGTTACGCCATAACTGCTCGGGGACACGGTCCTTGAGAAATGGGCAGATCACCAGATGGGCGCCACTTTCTTCGATTTGCCGGCAGACCGAGGCCGGATCGGTGAATAGCACGACGCTAGGGCGATAGCCGGCCTCGCGCAGGTCCAGCCAGACGCGTTGGGTCAGGCCGTTGAAGGCGCTCGACAGCAAAATGATCTTCAGTGCGGGCATGAGTCTCTCTTCCTTGAGATGAGCAGGTGCCGACTCCCAATGAGCCGTCCCTGGCTTTGATGGAGGCGCTACGTTAGCGGCTGGGGGAGGGGCGACAACTGACAGGGATCAAGGTTGTGCGTGCAACGCAGAATCAGGCGAGGGTAAAAACACGAATCCCGCCACGAGGGCGGGATTCGTTTGCAATCAAAGGCCCGCGAAGAACGCGAGCGCCGTCTCAGCTTGGGAACAGCTCGGACAGTTTCATGGCCAGCATCATGTCGCCTTCAGTGCGCAGCTTGCCGCTCATGAACGCTTGCATGCCGTCGGTGCTGCCGTCGACGATGCCTTGCAGGGTTTCGCCGTCCATCACCAGGGTCACCTGGGCGTCCGGGTTTTCACCTTCCTGCAGTTCGCAGGTGCCGTCCTTGATGACCAGCGAGAAATTTTTGGTGTCGTCAAGGCGGAAACCGAATACCAGGTCCAGGCCGGCAGCGGCGGCTGGGTTGAACTTGGCTTTCATGGCTTGTACGGCGTCGGCTACGGAGGTCATGGTTTCGATCCTTATCTAGGTAGTACAGCAAGGGTCTACAGTAATCCGGACTCAGCGAAAGGTGATGAGGTCCGGGGTTTTCAGAAGTTGCAGGTGGGCATGGCTGTTGAAGGATGCCAGGGCCACCTCGCGGCCCCTGAATTTCAGGTGGTTGAGCGAGGTGTTGACGATTTGCCAGTTTAGTTCGAAGGCCTGTCGGGCCGGTATCTGGGTGATCAGGTGGAGCAGGGCGGTGATGGTGCCGCCGGAGGTGAACACGGCGATTTTATGGGTGTTGTCGGCTTGCTCCAGGATGCGGTGCAGGCCCGCCTGGACCCGCTCGACGAAGCCCAGCCAGCTTTCCAGGCCCGGCGGGTCATACCGGCCGCTGAGCCAGCGCTCGACGATCAGTGCGAAGATGCGCTGGAATTCGGCGCGGTTCTGCCCAGCGTTGCGCAGGATATGCAGCGCCTCGGGCTCCTGGGGGAGCATGTCCGGCAGCAGGGCACGAATGACCGCGTCGGCATCGAACTCGTTGAACGCGGCGTCGATTTCCAGCTCGGGAACCGGCAACCCGGCGGCGGACATCTGGCCCAGCGCGCCGATGGCGGTATCCTGTTGGCGACGCAGGTCACCCGAGAGGCAGCGATCGAATACGACACCGAGCTCCGCCAGGTGGCTGCCGAGCACGTGCGCCTGGCGCACGCCATTGGGCGAAAGGACATCGTAGTCGTTCGCACCAAAGGAGGCCTGGCCATGTCGAATCAGATAGATACTGCCCACGTCCGCGTCATCCCGGTACGTTGAAGGTTTGGCGAGGTTATGGGGATGGCGGTGAGCTGTCAATGAAAAAACATACGCTTGTTTGAAATGCTCGTTGCAGCCCTGTCCTGTCTCGCTCGCGTTTAGGTAACCACCGGTTTCATGGCTGGTCGCGACGCAGGCGCATGGGTATGCTGGGGCCGTTACGCGCCTGCGTCCAGTGGCGCATTGCATTTAAGGAGTTGCTGTGGAGTTTTTCATCGAGTACGCCGGTTTCCTGGCCAAGACCGTGACGCTGGTGATCGCCATCCTGGTGGTGTTGGTCAGTTTTGCTGCGTTGCGCAGCAAGGGGCGGCGCAAGTCGACCGGTCAGTTGCAGGTGAGCAAACTCAACGATTTCTACAAGGGGCTGCGTGAGCGCCTGGAACAGACGCTGCTGGATAAGGATCAGCTCAAGGCCCTGCGCAAGGCCGAGGGCAAGGCTGAAAAGGCCGGGAAGAAAAACAAGGACAAGCCGGCGGCCAAGCCCCGGGTGTTCGTGCTGGATTTCGACGGTGACATCAAGGCCTCGGCCACCGAGAACCTGCGTCATGAAATCACTGCGCTGCTAACCCTGGCGACGCCGAAAGATGAAGTGGTGCTGCGCCTGGAAAGTGGCGGCGGCATGGTCCACAGCTATGGCCTGGCCTCGTCGCAATTGGCGCGGATCCGTCAGGCCGGCGTGCCGTTGACGGTCTGCATCGATAAGGTCGCGGCCAGCGGTGGCTACATGATGGCGTGCATCGGCGAGAAGATCATCAGCGCTCCCTTCGCGATCCTGGGCTCCATTGGCGTCGTCGCGCAATTGCCCAACGTCAACCGGCTGCTGAAGAAACACGACATCGATTTCGAAGTGTTGACGGCCGGGGAATACAAACGCACGTTGACGGTGTTCGGCGAAAATACCGAGAAGGGCCGGGAGAAATTCCAGGAAGACCTGGACATCACCCATGAGCTGTTCAAGAGCTTTGTGTCCAACTACCGCCCGCAACTGGCCATCGATGACGTGGCGACCGGTGAGGTCTGGTTGGGCGTCGCAGCGCAGGGCAAGGGCTTGGTGGACGAGCTGAAAACCAGCGATGAATACCTGGCCGAACGCGCCAAGGGTGCCGAGCTGTACCACCTGCACTACGCCGAACGCAAAAGCTTGCAGGAGCGCATCGGCATGGCTGCCAGCGGTTCGGTGGATCGGGTGCTGCTCAGTTGGTGGAGCCGCCTGACCCAGCAGCGGTTCTGGTAATTGGGGAGCGGGTGCTCACCACTGGACCTTGTGGGAGCGAGCCGCTCGCGATAGCGGCGGCATATCTAACATAGATGCAAGCTGATCCACCGCCATCGCGAGCAGGCTCGCTCCCACAGTGGTTCGGGGGTGGGCTGGGCATCGATCATTCAGCAACAAAAAAGCCCTGAGCCGGTACACCGGATCAGGGCTTTTTCATGGTTTTTTTTCAGCGGCGACGGAACAGCGGCAGCGGTTCGTCAGTGGCAGCCTGGTAGGTCACCGAGAAGTCCCCGAGGCTTTCGAGGGCTTCGTAGGGGTCTTTGTCGGCACGCAAGGCAAAGGCGTCGAAGCCGCAGCGGCGCATGTAGAACAGCTGGTCGCGCAGTACGTCGCCAATTGCCCGCAATTCACCCTTGAAACCAAAGCGGTCACGCAGCAGACGGGCGTTGGAGTAGCTGCGTCCATCGGTGAAGGCCGGGAAGTTCAAGGCGATGACCTGCAACTGGTTGGCGTCCTCGCCGATGTCCTCGGCTTCCTCGTCGGCGTCCAGCCACACGCCCAAGCCGCCGTCGCGGGCCTTGAGAGCATGGGCGTGATCGCGCCACAGGGCCAGGGGCACGATCAGGTCGTCGCAGTTGGAGATGCCATCGAGGGTCGCGTCCTTGGGCAGCAGGTGCCAGGTTTCGTCGATGACCTCGTTGTTCTTAATGATTCGCTGCATAGACGCGTTCCTTGAAGAGGTCGATGCCAATACGTTGGTAAGTGTCGATGAAGCGCTCGTCTTCGGTACGTTGTTCGATGTACACGTCGATCAGCTTCTCGATCACGTCAGGCATGTCGTCCTGGGCAAACGACGGGCCGAGGATCTTGCCCAGGCTGGCGTCGCGGCTACCGCTGCCGCCCAGGGAGACTTGGTAGAACTCTTCGCCTTTCTTGTCCACGCCCAGGATGCCGATGTGGCCGACGTGGTGGTGACCACAGGCGTTCATGCAGCCGGAAATGTTCAGGTCCAGCTCGCCGATGTCGAACAGATAGTCCAGGTCGTCGAAACGACGCTGGATCGATTCGGCGATAGGGATCGACTTGGCGTTGGCCAGCGAGCAGAAATCGCCGCCCGGGCAGCAGATGATGTCGGTCAGCAGGCCGATGTTCGGGGTGGCGAAACCTTGCTCGCGCAGCTCGCCCCACAGGGTGAACAACTGGCTCTGTTCGACGTCTGCCAGGATGATGTTCTGCTCGTGGGAGGTGCGCAGTTGGGCGAAACTGTAGCGCTCGGCCAGGTCGGCCACGGCGTCCAGTTGCTTGTCGGTGATGTCGCCTGGCGCGACGCCGGTCGGCTTCAGGGACAGGGTCACCGCGATATAACCCGGCTTCTTGTGGGCCAGGGTATTGCGGGCGCGCCAACGGGCGAAGCCTGGGTGTTCTTTGTCGAGGGCTGCCAGTTCGGCGTCCTGATTGCCCAGCGCTTTGTACTGCGGGTCGACAAAGTGCTTGGCGACGCGATGCACTTCGGCTTCGGTCAGGGTGGTCTGGCCGCCACGCAGGTGAGCCATCTCGGCTTCGACCTTCTCGGCGAACACTTCAGGCGTCAGGGCCTTGACCAGGATCTTGATCCGCGCCTTGTATTTGTTGTCGCGACGACCGTAGCGGTTGTACACCCGCAGGATGGCGTCGAGGTAGCTCAGCAGGTCCTGCCACGGCAGGAACTCGTTGATGAACGCGCCGACCACCGGCGTACGTCCCAGGCCACCGCCGACGAGCACACGGAAGCCCAGTTCGCCGGCCGCGTTGTAGACCGTCTCCAGGCCGATATCGTGGACTTCGATGGCCGCACGGTCCGAGGTCGAGCCGTTGATGGCGATCTTGAACTTGCGTGGCAGGTAGGCGAATTCCGGGTGGAAAGTCGTCCACTGGCGGACGATCTCGCACCATGGGCGCGGGTCGATCAGTTCGTCGGCTGCGACACCGGCGAACTGGTCGGTGGTGACGTTGCGCAGGCAGTTGCCGCTGGTCTGGATCGCGTGCATCTGCACGGTGGCCAGTTCGGCGAGAATCTCGGGCACATCTTCCAGGGCTGGCCAGTTGTACTGGACGTTCTGCCGGGTACTGATGTGGGCGTAGCCCTTGTCGTAGTCGCGGGCAATTTTCGCCAGCTTGCGCACCTGGCGCGAGGTCAGTTGGCCATAAGGCACAGCCACGCGCAGCATCGGGGCGAAGCGCTGGATATACAAGCCATTCTGCAAGCGCAGAGGGCGGAATTCTTCTTCGCTCAGCTCGCCTGCCAGATAGCGTCGGGTCTGATCACGGAACTGCTTGACGCGGTCCTCGATGATCCGCTGATCGTACTCGTCATATATGTACATATAAGTCTCGGTCTCAGGCTTGGGCCGATCAGAAACAGCTGCATGTTGGCTCGCTGGAATCGGGTTCTGCCTCGGCAATTCTGCGCGCACGGCCGCGCACTCCTAGAGGAGCCGGTGCAAGATACCTGTTTTGAGTTATGCGCAAAAGTGATGTTTGAGTATATGTAAAGAACCAAATCGACTAATGAGATTGATTATTGCCTAACCCACATTTGTCGTGCGGGCAATCATCGTCTTAACTGTGGTCGAGTTCCTATGCAATCACCTACAAAACCGACAAGAGGCGATGCAATGAGCAATCCGACCAAAGTAAGGAAAAGCGACAGTTCTGTTGATGCCTGGGCCATTTTGTTCCTGATTATCCTGGTGGTGGGCACCGCAGTGTTCTGGGTCAGCCATCAATAGGTTCGAGCGGTTGCCGGCCACATGAAGGTCTCGCGTTCATGTGCCGGTTCGCCACCCGGGTCGTTATACTGGGTGGCGTATTACTTGGGGCGGGCGGTGTGTCGAAGTTTATCTGCAGGCTATTGGGGCTGTTATGCCTGTCATTCTGGACGCAGGCCCAAGCCGCCCATGTGGTTTCTTCTTCCGAGGCGTTGCCCGGCAGTTCGACTGCTCCTTCGGTCGTGTTCCTGAACCCGGGCCACTCCACCGAACCCTTCTGGGTCAGCTACACCGAATTCATGCAAGCGGCGGCAAGCAAGCTGGGCTTGCGGCTGCGCGTGGAGTATGCCGGGCGCGATCCCCAACTGATGATTCGCCTGGCGCGCAAGGCCGTCACGGCGAAGAACCGTCCGGACTACCTGGTGTTGGTCAACGATCAATATGTCGCCCCGCGGATCCTGCAATTGGCGCAGAGCAGTGGGGTCAGGTTGTTCCTGGTGAATAACACGTTGACCAGCGATCAGACTCGCCTGCTGACAGAGAACGGTGCCGCACCTCCCGAGTTGCTCGGCAGCCTGGTGCCCAATGATGAGCGCAGCGGTTACCTGATGCTCAAGGAACTGTTGCGCCAATACGGACCGCTGGCACCTGGGCAGACCCTCGACTTGCTGGCTTTTTCCGGGAAGAAACTCACCCCTTCGGCGCAACTGCGCGAGAAGGGCCTGCTCCGGGCGCTGGCCGAGCACCCGCAAGTGCATCTGCGCCAGTTGGTCTATGGCGAGTGGAATCGCGAACGGGCTCATGAGCAGGCGAGCCAGTTGGTCAAGCGCTATCCGCAGACCGAGCTGGTCTGGTCGGCCAACGATGAAATGGCCCTGGGTGCCATGCAGGCGTTCGAGGCGGCGGGTCGCCAACCGGGCAAGGATGTGTTGTTCAGCGCCATGAACAGCTCCAGGGCGGCGCTCCAGGCCCGTATCGACGGGCGCTTGAGCGTGCTGTTCACCGGGCACTTCAGCTTGGGAGGGTGGGCCATGGTGCTGCTCCATGATCACGCCCGAGGCGTCGACCTCGCGCGTCATGGCGGTTACAACCAGCAGATCGACCTGATGCAATCGCTCGATCCGGCCCGCGCCCGCGCGTGGTTGAGCATGAATCCCGCCAAGGACTATCGCCTGGACTTCAAGCGCTTCAGCCTGGTGTCTCATCCGGATGGCGAGCGCTATGCCTTTTCGCTCGATGCCCTGGGGCGGCGCTAGAGCGACTAAGATCGAGACGGGCGGTATGGTTGTTTCGTTTCGCAAGAGGCCCGGTTCCATATTTGCAGATCCGTTCTATACGCCCGCAAAGTACAACACCAGATTGACGATCCCATACAACGTCAACCCGAAAATCACCGTAAACAGGATGCCCAGCAGAATAAAGTGACTTGGCTTGCCGTGGGTGAAGTCGCGGGCGCGGTTTTTTCCGCTTTGCACGCCAAGGGCCGCCGCTCCCACGCTGTGGAGCATTTGCCAGAGGGTGGGCGCCTTATTTTCGCTTGGTTCGTCCATGATGCTCTCCATACACAAGGTCGTATGTGGAGAGCATAGCCAATCTCTGCAGGCTTAAATCCCTCATTACACAGTTTCCATCGACCTATAACTATGTACCGCCCATGCGGTTCGCTAAACGGGTCTGCTGTCGCTTCATTCAAAGGAGCGATGTATGTCACCCGATTCCACACAGTCCCCGGAAAAAATACAGCCAAAGCCACGGGCCACGGAGAGTCTGCACGCGGACTTCCTGGAAGCCGCCATGCCGGCATGGCTCATCGAGGCTTCGACGCAACGCAGGCAGGCGATGAAGCAAGTCGGAACGCAGATGCCGGCCTGGTACGCGAACGCTTCGCCAGAGCAGCGCAAGGTGGTGGATGCCTGTTTTAAGGAAAGTCTTGCGGCACAGAATCAACTGGATAAGACCCTGTCGTCGTTCCTGGACATCGACACGTTTGCCAGGCCGCTCTTGATCCAGGCCTTGAAGGATCAGTTCCAGGTAGAGGTGGATGTCGACAAAACCTTGCTACGCCTTACACGGCCATGGGAAATAACCGTGATCAAGGTGGAAATTTCTTCGTTCGAATTGTTCAAGTTGCCCTTGCTGCAGGTTGCGCTGCACAACTTCGAAAGCTGGGAGTGCGAGCACGGCGCCTACCATGAAACATCAGAATTCATGGTGGAGAAGGACGCACCCGGCACTTACGCGCCCGTAGCGTTGAATGTGTCGGTCGGTCAATTCCTCGCCCTGTGCCGCACCTTGGACATCGGTGCGAAGTACCAAGCCTACCTCAAGTCATTTTTCTACCCGGCTGACGCTGCGACCGAAGCGACGCTTCGCCAGCACTTCATTGCCAGCCAGAAAGCCGCGTTGAGGGCCGCAGCCGAGCAGGCGCTATTGACAGGGGATATCAAACCCAGGGATCACGCGATGATTCTCTCGGTCATCAAGGGTGAAAATAACCCCTGGATGGGCGAAAAGCCGGTCTGGTTCGAAGACATGTCCCTGATGAAGCAAAGATTGGTGGGCTGTGTCGCGTTCTCGATCTGTGAGCTACATCGCTACAGCGACGAAATGATTCTTTATGTTCCCCATGATCCTGAATATCCAATGAAGCGCTACGACGGCGACCAACTGGAAACACGCTTCAGGCAATTGCTTACCACCCCCGAAACCACGCCGTTGGAATACACCGGTCCTACACCCTATCAGCGCTTTTTCAGTCAGTTCGTGCCCTACGATAAACGACCTTATTTCTTCAGCCAGTTTGTCCAGGAGGCAGCCGGCTTTCCAGGCATCCAATTGCCTGCGCCATGGTTGGGCATTTTTGAACCTTTCATACCCTCTTCACTGATGATGCACCTCCCGGGAGTCCCTCCCGATCCCTTAAAGGCAAAGCGCGAACCAAATCCCTACATCGCCCCTTCGACGTTGCCGCAGAAAGGCCGATCGTTGTGGGACGATAACTTGGATCCGTGGCACTACCTCTATGAGCGACACCGTGAAAAAGTGCTGGCCGATGCGCGCAGTCATGCGGTGCCCACGAGTGACGTCGACGCCAAGGCAAGGCAAGAAAAGCTGGCCAACCTGCTACAAATAGGGCTGTCTGCGGTGAACATGTTGTCGATGTTCGTTCCGGTGTTGGGCGAGGTCATGATGGTCGTCATGGCGGGACAGCTTTTATATGAAACCCTTGAAGGTGCGGTCGAGTGGGGCGAGGGCGACAAACGGGCAGCCAAGGCTCACTTGATCGACGTCGCAGAAAACCTGGCGTTGATGGGCGCGATGGCCGGTGTGGGGGCCGGGGTCAGCAAGCTGGCCGCCATCAAGCCTGAACCCGTGATCGAGTGCCTTGAGCCTGTGAGGTTGCCTAATGGCGAAACACGCTTGTGGAAGCCGGAACTGAGCAGCTATGAAA
Organism: Pseudomonas sp. RL_105y_Pfl2_101; assembly: GCF_963970585.1. Classification (NCBI taxonomy): domain Bacteria; kingdom Pseudomonadati; phylum Pseudomonadota; class Gammaproteobacteria; order Pseudomonadales; family Pseudomonadaceae; genus Pseudomonas; species Pseudomonas sp. RL_105y_Pfl2_101. Next base: position 5,397 of record NZ_CAXAPG010000013.1, on the reverse strand, counting down.
GCGCTGTAACACTCACCGATACGAGCACTCCGAACGCGCTGGGGCAATACGAAGTCGATGGGAAAACCCATATTCGTTTAGGGGGAAAGGTGTACGAGCAGTTTTTCGACGCATCGATCCACAAATGGCGAATCAAGCATCCAACGGACGAGGCGGCGTATCAACCAATCCTCCTGCATAACGGCAACGGAGCCTGGCGGCATTCGCTGGAGCGCCCGATGACGTGGGATCGCCTGACGCTGCTCAGGCGCATGGGCCATGAGACCTCGGCGTTTTCGGATGAGATGTTGCTCAGGCTCGCCGATGTCAGCGGCGTCAGCGATAACGCGCTACGCAAAATGCACATGGACCGAACGATGCCCCCTCCCGAGCTGAGGGATGCGATACGGCTGTTCAAGGCGGATGCCGAGGCCGCGCAGGAGATTGATCAGTTGCAAGCTGCAGCAAATCCGGGAGGGTTAACCCGGCAGCAAGTTTTTGAAAGGATCTACAAGGGCACGGAACCTGTGGACGGTCGTATCAGGATTTTGCAGCGTGAGTGCCCAGGCCTTAGCGAGGCTGCCGCCCAGGAGGTCATCGCCCACGGTAGTGCTGCGGATCTCGCCCGTCTTGACGCAAGGCGCCGCGCACCGTTGAACATGCTCGAAGAGGCTCGCTGGTATGCACGACAAGGACGTCAGGTTCGGGCGTATGCGCGATTGCACAACGACAATATCGTTTCGGCCGACAGCCGACGCTTGGCATTGCATGCCCTGGAAAGACTGCCGGGCTGGCCCGTTACGCTGCGCCTGGAAGTGCGCGAGGGAAGCGACACGGGTGCGCTGCTCGAAAGTATCGGCGACAAGAATGCGCCTGAAAAAAAATACCTGATCAAAAACGGACCTGGCTATCAGGCCTTCAATGAGCAGGGTGAAGAGCCTGGTGGCATGCCCCCGCGGGGCGGCAACTTCTACCGTTCGATCCTGCAGGTTCTGCCCGCTGATGCGCGTTCCGCACTGGGGCTGCCGGAGGGGAACGGCCCCGAGCTGCAACGCATGATCATCGATTACGCCTACCTGCATCGTGGGGACATGACCCAGCTCCTTGAAACCCCCGCCAAGCGCTTCAAACCACCGGTTCGCGTGAGCGCGACGCTCAAGGGGTATTACGCGAGCGGCCGGGGTAGGGGAATGCATCCTTCCATTGAGGCGCGGGTGGAGGCACTTTACCCCAGCGAGCCACAGGCCGAGGCGTTCATCAGGCAACAACGGGGCAAGACCGAACGGCAGATCTATTTGGAACTGCAAACGCGCCAGCGCGAGTGGGAGTCGCTCGACGGCACGCTTGAACAATGGCTGGGCGAGACGCTCGGCAGCCCGGCCGATGCGCATAAAAATAGGTTTGCGCAGGCGCTCAGGGACGGTTGGCGCAATCGCCCGTTAGCGCAAGAGTCCCCCGAAGGCGCGCGGCTGGTGCTTTCCTGTGAGGTGTCGCTGCCCCCAATAGCCACCCATTTTGCGCATGTACGGGAATTGTCGGTGATTGGCGGCGGCATGACAGACGCCAATGCGGATGCCTTCCTGGCACTTTTCCCTGGGGTCACGAAATTGGAGATTGGCCTCAGGGAATCCGGATTCCTCGATCTGTCCTTCGGGCACCCGCCGTTGACCACCTTGCCGCACGCGGTGAGCCAGATGCCAGGACTCACCAACTTGCGGTTTTCCACCGCTGCTGTCTCGCTGGCCGAGAGTTTTCCACAAAGGCTCTCTTCGCTGACTTCACTGGAGGTGCTGCACATCGATTACTCAGGTTTCGATCAGACCGCCATGCACAACCTTGACCTGACACCATTGAGCCGTTTGCGTACGTTGAAAATCGAGGCGCCTCAAACGTTATCGCAATGGCCTGAATACGTGCAGCGTCTTCCCCGGCTCGAACGCCTGGAGCTGTCGCGCACATCGATACGTACGCTGCCGGATGCAATATTCGAAGGGCACGAAAAGTTGTGGGCCGGGCTATCGCTGAATTGGTCAGCGCTGACTCCGCAAGCGTTCGCGCGCGCCTACCGGTACGTCAGCGAATACTCGGGAGCGTTCGGCCATTTGGTGGACGTGGATCAAATGGTGGACGGCTACTGTCGCGGGCAATTGCGCTTGCTGGTCGGGGAGGCCGAGTCTGTCGGGCGCCTGCCCGTGAAATTTGACAGTGCCTCCAATACTCCTCAGGAACGATTTGCTGCGGTAGAAGCACTCAGGGCTGAACACGATGGAATCTTTGCGCAGTTTTTTTTCGAGCCGACGGGGGCGGAAGATTTGTCATACGCCTTGCTTTCGCCAGTGTGGTGGGAGGGCGGAGGTCTGTTGTTTCGAGCGTTGCGAGACAGCTGGCGCGGCGCTGTACGCCGACGCCTGGGGTTGCCGACCGCAGGGGGCTCCTTGTTTGAGCTGCCGGTTTCCGGGTCTGCTCTTCCCGGTAAGCTGTTTGCAGCGCTCCCAGCGTTGCCGCCCGCAAGCTTCTCCCACGTAGAAACGCTGCGCTTGGGATCGTTGGATGTTTCCCCCCGGCAGGCGCGCAACTTTTTCAGGGCATTCAGCGGTACGCGAACATTGGAAATAAGCGGCAACGGCTTCACCGAGTTGCCTTTCGACGCCGAAGACTTGCCGGCCTTGACGCAACTCGATATGCGCAACAACAACCTGCTCGTCACGCCCACTGTTCAAGCGCAGTTCAATGGGTTGACGCTGCTTGAGCAACTGAATCTGGAAAACAACCCGCTCGAAATGCTTGATGTCAGTGCCTTGACCCGGCTCAAGGCACTGGGCCTCAAAGCCACCCAGTTGCGGGCTTGGCCAACCGGTGCCGAGAACCTGACGCAGCTTTCCTGGCTTGACTTGCGGGATAACCAACTGCAGTCGCTCCCACCAACAGTGCTGTCCAATGATGAAGTCCTGTTAAAGACCCATTTGGCCGGTAACCTCTTCAGCCCTGAAGGCGAGGCAGCCTTGAGTGCGGCACATCAGCGAGTCGAAGATGCAAGAGGGCTTCCCCATGGGGCATTGGCCCGATTTGCCAAGGAGTCTGTACCGGATCAATTCCCGCCGACGGAAACAAGCTGGTCGATCGCTCAACTTCTATTACCGCCGCCCGAGGCGTGGGCCGTGGTCGAGGGGGATGCGGGACGCAAACTGCGCCTGCAGCGGCTGGATCCGATCCTGACCCAGGAACAGGCAGCCCTGAAGCTCGGGCAATGGCGTGAAAACGGGATGACCGAGACGCAGATCGACGAGCAGGTCAGCCAGTGGCATCAATCGTGTGTCTCGCTGACTCGTCGGTTGAATGACTGGCTCTTTATCAGAGAAGTCCGAGTCGCAGGGGGCACCGTTTCCGTGCAAAGCCGCGCGCTGGCGGCCAAGAGCATTCGTGAGGTTTGGCAAGAGGGACTGATACGCCACGGTGGGGCAGGACAAACACTCAGCCTGCATGGTCTGCAATTGGGCGACTTGCCTGAGTTGGGTGTGCAATTTCCTGGCGTGACAACGCTGGAGCTTTCGGGTGTCTTGCTGACCGAACGGGGCTCAAATGGTTTCTTCGGTTCCTTTGCTCATTTGAATCGATTGGACCTGGGCGGCAATGAACTGACCGCCGTTCCGGATGCTGTCCTGCAAATGGAGCAGTTGGAGCATCTGGGATTCGGTGATAACTATTTGCCGCCTGCGGCGGCTTACCCGTTATTGACAAACGGTCGCCTGCGTTCGCTTAACTTGACCATTAATAGACTGGTCACGTTCGATCCTCCGGATTTTGGCCAGATCGAAGCACTGGACCTCAGCTATAACGACATAGAAAACTGGCCCAGCCAGCTATTGAACGCGCAAGAGCTGGGTGTGCTGAACTTGAGCGGCAACGAGTTTACTGATCTTCCGGCGGGGTTGCTGGATGGCAGCCATCAGAGGCTCGTGGACGGAATGGATTTGAGTGATAACGAAGACCTGTCGCTCAACACATTTTATGAACTCAGGGATTACCTTGAGTCAGGCAATCGCGAAGAGGTTCTAGGATTTTCCCGAGACGAAATCGATAGCCTGATCGCTATGTCAGAGGCGCCACAAGACGATATCTCGGACTCCAATGACGACTCCGATGGTGGCGCAGGCGCTAATGGCCGTCATGATCCGCATGCCTCTGTCGCTGCGGTCGAACCTCTTCTTGATCCGACGGGCGATGCATCGGCCGAGGCGCTGAGTCCATGGCTGGTGGGCTCAAACAGTGAACAAATCACGGTCCGGAGCCGGATCTGGGCGCAGTTGGCCGAAGAAAGCGATCACGAGCGGTTCTTCCAATTGCTTGCGCTGTTGCCTGATACGTTCGATTTCAGGTTTGACCGGGCAGAACTGACGCGACGGGTCTGGAACATCATGGACGCTGCCAGCGAAAATAGTGAGTTGCGTCAGTTGCTGTTTCAAAACGCCGAAACCCACGGTACTTGCATCGATGGCCGCATCTTGACCTTTAGCGAGTTGGAAGTGCGTGTGTTTGTCTTTCAGGCCTTGCGTGACATTCCGCTGGACCGTCCCCTGCTCAGGGGCCAGGCGTTGCTGCGCTTGTCGCGGCAGTTGTTCCGGCTGGAGAGGGTCGAAACGTTGGCTGAAGCGGCTGGCCAGGGCAGGGATCGGGCGGAAGTGCGCTTGCGTTATCGCATTGGCCTGACGAGCGGATGGGGCGACGGCATCGATTTGCCGGGGCAGCCTACGCACATGGCGTTCGGCGCACCGATCACTGGAGAACTGGCGGCGCGCACCCGCACCTCGATTCTTGAGGCAGAGCGCAGCGATGCGCTATTGGTAAGCATGGCGTCGCGTGACTACTGGACGACCTACCTGCAGGAGCGGCATCCAGAACAAATGCGCAACATCGCGGATGCTGTCGCCAATAGGCGTCATGAGCTCCTGGACGCACTGGAGGATCGCCGGGCTGATGGCGGAATCGATACGCAGCGGTACAACCTGGAACTCAATGCGTTGGGCAGAACAGTCGATGCCCTGCGCACGGAGAAGCTGGTTGAGTTGACGCGAAGCGAGTTGAACGATTTGCGAAGCACCGTTGGTGAAGCGGGGCAATCCGGTACCCGGTCACCCCAACCTGGACCGTCACGCCGCAACTGATCCGCAGTTGCGGACCTGAAGGCCGATCTGTCGATACCGGTGCCGTCGATGGGTCGGTTTGCTGATGTTAATAGGCTTGTTTGCTGCTCTAGGGAAACGCTGAAAAAGACTTCCTGATTTGGCAAAATTACCGGACACCAGTCGCCGAGCTTTTCAATGATGAAACAGATGACCTTCGCCGATGCCGAGTACGCCGGCAAGCGCAAGCAGACCCGCAAGGAGTTGTTCCTGATCGAGATGGATCAGGTAGTGCCTT